>CALBET010001002.1 GCA_937888665.1 uncultured Acidobacteriota bacterium | reverse complement strand
CCACCGAACGCGGGCTCGCGCCGACCTCCGTGGGCGTGGCGGTGTCGGCACTCCGGTTTCTCTATCGCGTCACCCTTCAGCAGCGGTGGCCGGTCGACGAGGTGCTGCCGCTGCCGAAGAAGCCGCGGCCCCTCCCCGTCGTGCTCAGTCCCGAGGAGGTCGTGCCGTTTCTCGACGGCGTGACGCGGCCGCTGCATCGCGCCATCCTGACCACCTGTTACGCCGCCGGCCTGCGCATTTCCGAAGCCGTCTGCCTCACCGTCCCCGCCGTCGAGAGCCAGCGGATGGTCCTGCGCGTGCTGCACGGCAAGGGGCAGAAGAATCGGTATGTGATGCTCTCCCCGACGCTGTTGGAGGTCCTGCGCGCCTGGTGGCGCGTGCATCGGCCTTTGGCCTCGGCGGGCCTTGCCTTCGCTGGTTGATCCAGCCCAAGTAGCGGCGCCTCCGGCGGGCGACGACTGCCCCTCGACGGGGCGGTCGATGGTAGGATGCCACCGTAGCCGACGCCGCGCCTCAGGGAGTGCCCATGCGATGTGTCCCGACAATCGTCATCGCCACGATGGTCGCACTGACCAGCGCGCACGCGTCCACCCTCCGGTCGTGGCGAAGGTGACCTGCCTGCTGGCCCGGTAGACGGGGGATCGGCGCTATGTCCAGTCTGACACTCGGCTCGCGGGTTGGACCCTACGAGGTCGTCGCGGCCATCGGCGCCGGTGGCATGGGCGAAGTGTTTCGGGCGCGCGACCGCACGCTCGACCGCGACGTCGCGCTCAAGATCCTCCCGGCCGCATGGGCCGATGACCCCGAGCGCCGCAGCCGGTTCGCGCGCGAAGCGCGCCTGCTCGCCGCGCTGAACCATCCCCACATCGCACAGGTCTATGGCGTCGAAGACTCGATCGCCGGGCCGGCGATTGCCATGGAGTTCGTCGAGGGACGGACCCTGAAAGCGCTGCTGCAGGCGGGCGCCATCGGACGACGCGCAGCGACCGACCTCGCGCGCGAGGTGGCGATGGCGCTCGATGCGGCACACGAGAAGGGCATCGTCCACCGCGACCTGAAGCCGGCGAACATCGTCGTCACGCCGGAGGGCTCGGCCAAGGTGCTCGACTTCGGGCTCGCCAAGCTCTGGACCGACGAGTCGGGTCAGGACGGGATGACCGTCACGTCCGATGGGTTGACGGTGCAGGGCGCCGTCCTCGGCACGCCCGCTTACATGAGCCCCGAGCAGGCGCGCGGGCAGCCGGTCGACAGACGGACCGACATCTGGGCCTTCGGCTGCGTGCTCTACGAACTGCTCGCCGGGCGGCCGGCTTTCTACGCGCCGACCGTGTCCGATACGCTCGCCGCGATTCTCGAGCGTGACCCGGACTGGCAGGCCCTGCCGGCAGACACGCCGCTGGGCGTGCGCCAGCTGATCCTGCGCTGCCTCGAGAAGGACCGACGCCGTCGCCTGCGCGACATCGGCGACGCCCTGCACGATCTCGCCGGCTCGTCGAGCGACGTCTCGCCGGACGGCGCCCGTTCTGGCATCGTCGCGTCGTCAGCCGTGCCGGTCCCGCGCAGCCGCGCTCTCACCGCGGTTCTGGCGGTGGCGACGGTCGTGCTGTCGGCGACGACGCTGTGGCTGCTGTTGGCCGATCGCGCGGCGACGTCCGTTGGGGGCGGCGCCGGGCCGATTCGTTTCGCCCTTCCGCCGCCCGCCGGCGTTCAGTACGGCTCGCTGCTGCCGAGGCTCGAGGCGCTGACGATGGAGCTGGCGCCGGACGGCTCGTCGCTCGCGTTCATCGCGACGAGGCAGGGTCGGTCCGAGGTCTGGATTCGGCCGCTCGGCGACGAGAACGCGCGCGCCGTGGACGGCACCGAAGGCGCGGTTTCGGTGTTCTGGTCTCCAGACGCCAAGGCCCTGGCCTTCTTCGCCTCCGGTCAGCTCAAGCGGGTTGATCTCGCCGGCGGTGCGCCGGTCAAGATCTGCGATGTGCCCAGGAACGTCGGCCTGGTCGGCACCTGGAGTGCGTCCGGAGACATCCTGTTTGCCTCGGTGAGTGGCGCCAGCATCTCCCGGGTCGCGGCAGCCGGCGGGTCGCCGACGGTCGTCGTCGCAGGGTCGGGCGAGGGCGAGCCGACTCGGCGCGTCCTCTGGCCCCGCTTTCTTCCCGATGGCCGCCGGTTTCTCTACACCGCGCTCCACAACGAGTCCCGCGGTGAGGTCGTCCTGGTCCGGCCCGACGGATCATCGGTGGAACTCGTCGCCGCCGAGTCGCTCGCCCAGTGGGTCGATCCAGACTGGCTGCTCTACGTGCGCGAGGGCACGCTCGTCGCGCAGCGGGTCGATCTGGACGCCGGACGTGTCGTCGGGGATCCGGTGTCGCTCATCGGACTCGTGGGCCATTCGGTGGTGACGGGCTGGTCGGCCTTCTCCGCCTCGCTGAACGGCACGCTGGTGGCCCAGTCGCAGCTCGACAAGAGCCGCATGATCTGGTTCGACCGCGCCGGGCGGGAAGCGGGAGTGGTCAGCACACCCGGCGGCTACAACACCTTGCGCCTCTCGCCGGACGGATCGGCGCTGGCCTTCTCCCGCATGCGGCCGGAACTCGGCACGTACGATCTCTGGACGGCGGACCTCGGGCGTCCCAGCGAGACGCGCCTGACGGCGGCCCCGGGCATGGAAGTGGGCGAGACCTGGGTGCCTGGCGGCCGGACGATGGTCTTCGCCTCCGGACAGGGTGCGCCCCCGAACCTGTTTGCCAGGGACCTGGCCACGGGCGCCGAGCGCCGTCTGCTCAGCAGTCCGCGGTTTCAGTGGCCGGAAGATATCTCACCGGACGGCAGCCTCGTGGGGTATCGGGAGCGCACGGAGCGCGGCGACTGGGATCTCCTGACGTTCCCGCTGTCGGCGCCGGACCAGGTGACGCCGCTCCTTGCGACGCCATCGTCGGAGATATCCCTGCAGTTCGCGCCAAACGGACGGTCGATCGCCTTCACGTCGGATGTCAGCACCCGGTCCGAGGTCTACCTGTCGCCGTTCCCCGTGAACGGGGCGTCACCGACGCCGGTCTCGTCTGCCGGCGGGATCTGGCCACGGTGGCGTCGAGACGGCCGGGAGTTGTTCTTCCTCTCGGAGGGCCAGCTCATAGTTGTGCCGATTGACGCGACGGGTGTTCCCGGCGCGCCGCGTCCGCTGTTCTCAACCGCCGGCTGGTTGAGCTACGACGTCACGCCAGACGGACAGCGCTTCATCGCGGTGGTGCTGCAGGTCAGCGAGCGGGATCAGCCGTTGACGGTCATCGTCGGCTGGCCGCTGGCCGCTGGCCGGTAGACGCTGACCGTCGTCGCGTGCCGTCGAGCCTCGGGCTCCAGCGCAGCCGCCTCGGGGCCGTCCCAAGCGGCCGATTGGCAACATGACTACTTCTGGTCATAATTGACCGATGAAGCAAGTACGCATCGCTGACCTCAAGGCGCGGCTGAGCGAGCACCTGCGGGCCGTGCGTGCCGGTGAGTCCATTGCCGTATTGGACCGTGACACCCCCGTCGCCCACATCATTCCGGTCCGCGGGTCGCGAGCGCTACGGGTCCAGAAGCCGGCTCCGGGGGCACCGCCGCTGCATCGGATCAAGGTCCCGAAGCGCGCTCGGCTGAACGTGGATGTCGTGCAACTGCTTCTCGAGGAGCGACAGGGCCATCGATGATCGCCTACGTGGATGCCTCGGTGCTGCTTCGTATCGCTCTGGCTCAGCCGAACGCCTTGCCCGAATGGTCCAGGATTCAGCAGGGCGTGGCCAGCGCGCTTGTCATGACCGAGAGCCTGCGCACATTGGATCGCCTTCGGCTTCGGGCGAATCTGAGCGACGCGGAAGTCGCGGAGCGCCGGGGCATCATCCTGGCGCTCGTTGGGTCGCTCGAGTTGGTCGATGTCGACTCGATGGTCCTCGAGCGCGCGGCGCAACCGATGCCGACGGAGTTGGGGACGCTGGATGCAATTCATCGGGCGACCGCGCTTCTGTGGAAAGAAATGACGAAGGGAGACCTCGTGATGGCAACCCACGACGGCGCCCTCGCGCTGGGCGCACGGGCGCATGGCCTGCGGGTCCTGGGTAGCCCGCTCCTATGAGGAGCGGATGCACGCCGCCGCCCAGAGGTTGAAATGGCTTCGCGCTTCGCTGCTCCAGACCTCGGGATGCCTTGCCACTGAACGGCGGCACCGCGCCGCAGCGCCTGATCGACCCCGGACGGGAAATGGCTGGCCTGCCCGCAAACGGTCGGCAGCGTTCGACAGAACCTCATGCGCTTCATCCTCAGAAAGCTGCCGGGGGTGTGAGGCGTCTATTGCCAGCGCCGCCGCCATCGGACAGGACAAGGTCCGTCCACGTCCTGTTCCTCGTCAACCGCTTGTACGAGTGGTCGCAGAACTTCATTACCCGTGAACTGACGGAGTTGAACAAGCTCGACCTGACGATGACCATCGGCGCCCGGGACATTCTGGGGCGGGATGATCTGAGCGAAGAGGAGGAACAGTTGCGGGGCAAGTACTGGGCGATCAAGGAGAACCCTCTTGCTCCCGGCTACCTCCTGAACCATCTCATCATCGCCCTTACGCGGCCCCTGCGGTATTTCGCGGCATGGGGCGCCCTGTTTTCTTTGAAACATGCCCTTTCGAAACTCCCACGTGGCGTGGTGTGCTTGTTTCGGGCGGCGGGCATTGCCAGGCAGGTCGAACAGAGAGGGATTACCCTCATCCACGCGTACTTCTTCACAGCACCGGCTGGAGTCCGAGGTAGTAACGCAGGGCGAGCTGAATAGCCCGTTCTTCTCGCCGGATAGTGCGTTCCTGGGATTCTACGACCGGCGCGGCGGGACCGCGCCGGTGCTGCAGCGCGTCTCGGTCGACGGCGGCCCGGTCTCCACGATCTGCGACCTGCGGGGAGACCTCCGAGGCGCCAGTTGGGGAGCAGACGGCACCATCGTGTTCGGAACGCTAGACTTTGGTTCTGGGCTCTGGCGGGTGGCGGCCAGTGGCGGCGAGCCCGAGCAGCTCACGACGCCCAGCGTTGGGCAGGGCGAGTTCGATCACCTGTGGCCGCAGATCCTCCCCGACAACAAGAACGTCGTCTTCGTCGTCGTCAAGTCCGACTCGGTGGAGTTGGCGGTGCTCTCACTGGACACCGGTGCGTATCGGACGCTCCCGCACCACGGGACGTTCCCACGCTATCTCTCGACCGGGCATCTCCTGTACGCCCTGATGGGCAACCTGTGGGCCGTCGGCTTCGACGTGGGTCGGCTGGAAACGATCGGGGATCCTGTTCGGGTACTCGAGGGTGTCGTGACGAAGGGCACTGGAGGGGCAGCGAACGTCAGCGTCTCAGACAGCGGCATGCTGGTCTACGTACCGGGGGCGGCGTCCACCGAGGGGGAGCGGATCCTGGTCTGGGTCGACAGAGAGGGGCGCCAGGAGGCGCTCCAGGCGCCCCCGTTGCTGTATGAGACGCCGCGGGTGTCCCCCGATGGTGGCTCCGTCGTCGTCGAGGTGAACGCCGACATTTTCGTGGTGGACATCGACCGTGGGACCTCGACACGCCTGACGTTCGACGAGGCTTCGGACATAAGTCCGATCTGGAGCCGGAGCGGTGAACACATTCTCTTCGCTTCGAACCGCGAGAGCGGCGACTTCTTCGACATCTACTCGCGGGCGGCCGATGGGACCGGTTCGGCCGAGCGGGTCGCGTCCACGGGCTCTTCGGATCTGTTCCCCCAGTCCTGGTCGGCCGACGGTCAAACGCTCGTTGTGAGCGAGACTCAAGGGGGCGCCGATCTCGGGCTGGTCGCGCTCGGGGGCGACGGGCGCGTCGTGAGCCGCTGGGCGCCGATCCTTGGCCCCAGACACCCCGTGGTCGACGAGAGGATAGGAAACATTCTTAGGTAGGATCTTTAGTAACTGCTTTATTTGGAGATATTTAGAGCGTTCATCTGGGTCTTGTTGCTAGAATCGGTGTTGCGATCACCACTCATGCAACGGAGGTCCCCGATGAACAGACGCCAGTTTACCAAGTTCTCTCGCCGGCTTACTCAGGTTTTGGGTGAGGGCACCATCACGCGACTGGGCCCTGGGCGCAGCGGAACCGGCATATCGAGAGGATTGCCGAGATCGGCAGACTGGCGTGGCAGAAGGAAACCGGCTACCGGCAGCAGGCCCGAGTCGAGGGCACGTTCCTCCGGTATAAACGGATCCTCGGCGGCAGTCTCCGTGCGAAAGGGTTCGAGGCGCAGCAGCGCGAAGCGAGAGTGGCGTGCACCGTGCTGAACAAGATATTGGCGCTCGGGAAGGCGCAGTCCTCCGCGGTCACGGCGTGATCGTCGGCGACTTCGACATCGGATCGTTCCGTGGTCGAACCATGCAACAACGCCCCAAGGCGAGTAGGGCCGGGGCTCGTCGACCGGTTCGCGGACCGCGATGCACGCTCCCGCCGCACGCGGGCAGCCCCGTCCGCGGACGTCGCAGACTATAATGACGAGCCCTGCATGGACCAACGGTACATTCGTAATTTCTCCATCATCGCGCACATCGATCACGGGAAGTCGACACTCGCGGACCGGTTTCTCGAGATCACTGGCGCCCTCCAACCCCGGGAGATGGAGGCGCAGGTGCTCGACACGATGGACCTGGAGCGCGAGCGCGGCATCACGATCAAGGCGCACGCCGTCCGGCTGACCTATACACCGGAGGGTGGGGTGCCCCATGTGTTGAACCTGATCGACACGCCCGGGCACGTCGATTTCTCCTATGAAGTGACGCGGGCGCTGACGGCGTGTGAAGGCGCGCTGCTCCTCGTGGATGCCTCGCAGGGGGTCGAGGCACAGACCGTCGCGAACGCCTACCTCGCGGTCGACCAGAATCTCGAAATTATTCCGGTCATCAATAAGATCGATCTGCCGGGCGCCCAGCCCGAAGAGACGATGCGCCAGATCGAGGAAATCGTCGGGCTCGATGCCTCGGACGCCCTCCAGGCCAGTGCGAAGGAGGGTGGCGGCACCCGCGAAATTCTCGACGCGGTGATCAGTCGCATCCCCCCCCCCGCCGGCGACCCGGACGCTCCGCTCAAGGCGCTTATTTTCGACTCCTGGTACGACTCGTATCGCGGTGTCACGATGCTGGTTCGGGTGGTGGATGGCGCCATTCGGCCCAAGATGAAAGTGCGGCTGATGGCGGCCGGACTGGACCACGAGGTCGAGCAGGTCGGGGTGTTCTCACCAAAGCCGGTGCTCATGCCGGAACTGGGCGTCGGCGATGTCGGCTTCGTGATTGCCGGCATCAAGAGGGTGAGCGACGCCAAGATTGGCGACACGCTGACCGAGACGTCGCGTCGGACCGCGACGCCGTGCGACGGGTTTGCCGAGATGAAGCCGATGGTGTTTGCCGGCCTGTATCCCGTCGAGGGACATCAGTACGCCGAACTCCGAGATGCACTTGAGAAGCTGCGGCTGAATGACGCGTCATTCTTCTTCGCACCGGAGACCTCGGCCGCGCTCGGGTTCGGCTTTCGCTGCGGGTTTCTTGGATTGCTCCACATGGAGATCACCCAGGAGCGGCTCGAGCGCGAGTACCGGATGGACCTGGTGACCACGGCGCCCGGGGTGCTGTATCGGGTCACCACCACGGACGGCGAGACGTTCGAGGTCGACAGCCCCGCGAAATTGCCTGACGCCGGACGGATCGCGGTGCTCGAGGAGCCGGTGATCACGGCGATGATTCTGACCCCGGCCGACTATGTCGGCGGGATCTTACAGTTGTGTCAGGACAAGCGAGGGGTGCAGAAGGGGCTCGAGTACCTCGCGTCAAACCGCGTGATGATCACCTACGAGCTTCCCTTCAACGAGGTGGTGCTCGATTTCTACGACAAGCTGAAGACCCTGTCGCGTGGCTATGCGTCGCTCGACTACCATGTCACCGGGTACTGGTCGTCGCCGTTGGTCAAGCTCGATCTGTTGGTGAACGAGGAGCCGGTCGACGCGTTGTCGATCATCGTGCACAAGGATTCGGCGTATCTGCGCGGCCGCTCGCTGGCGGTCAAGCTGCGCAAGCTGATTCCGCGTCAGATGTTCGACATAGCCATTCAGGCGACTGTCGGGGGACGCATCATCGCGCGCGAGTCGGTCAAGGCGTTGCGCAAGAACGTCCTGGCGAAGTGTTACGGTGGCGACATCAGCCGAAAGAGGAAGCTGCTGGAGAAACAAAAGGAAGGAAAGCGCCGCATGAAGCGGGTCGGCCGCGTGGAGATTCCCCAGGAGGCGTTTCTCGCGGTGCTGACCGTGGATGACGAGTGAGGCCGTGCCCATGTCCTTCAAGAAGTCCACGTCACGCGAGTACTTCGAGTCGATCGTCATTGCGGTCGTCCTTGCGCTCTTCGTGCGCACATGGGTGGTGCAGGCTTTTAAGATCCCGACCGGTTCGATGGAGCAGAACCTGCTGATTGGCGACCACCTGCTCGTCAATAAATTTGTCCACGCGCCGACCCGTTTCGCCGCCGAGCGGTCGCTGCTGCCGGTGACTGACGTGCGGCGGGGCGACGTGCTTGTGTTCAAGTTTCCGGAAGAGCCCGAGCGCGACTTTATCAAGCGGGTCATCGGTCTGCCGGGAGAGACCGTCGAACTGCGGCGGTCTCGCCTGTTCATCAATGGAGAGCCCGTCGATGAACCCTACCTCGATCTCATGCGGCCGGACGGGCAGGTGCCCTATGACATGCGGGGCACGTTCGGTCCTCAGAGCGTGCCCGATGGCCATCTGTTCATGATGGGCGACAACCGTGGCGATTCACAGGACAGTAGGTATTGGGGTGCGCTCCCGCTCGACTACGTCAAAGGCCGGGCCTTCGTGATGTATTGGTCCTACGAATCCGAGAGCCAGTTCTATCAAGACGTTGGGGTGGGCGCGACGCTACGGCGTCTGGCCGCGGGGGTTATGCATTTCTTCACGCGGACTCGCTGGGAGCGGCTGCTCATGGCGGTGCCGTGACACGGTCCATGTGACACTTTCGCTCCGAGCCACAGCGGACGGCGTCGTGATTCCGGTGCGCGTCATTCCACGTTCACCGCGCACCCGAATCTCCGAGATACGGGCCGGGAGGTTGGTCGTGCGTCTCTCGGCCGCGCCAGTCGATGGCGCAGCCAATCTCGCGCTGGTGAAACTGTTGGCACGCACGTTCGGTGTGCCTGCCGGCACCATCCGCATCGCGGCGGGGGCGCGGCAACGGGACAAGAGCGTCCTGGTGGAAGACGCGTCGCCGGCCGCGCTCGAAGGTCGCTTGCGCGAGCTGCTCGGGCCGCCACCGATGGGTGGCTAGGACGGGCTCAGGCCGACCAACCCGGGCGAGGCCGGAGGCCGGGGTCTCGGTCCGAATACGGCGGTACCGACCCTGACGATGGTCGCCCCCTCTTCGATGGCGACCTCGAAGTCGTGGCTCATTCCCATGGACAGTTGGTCGAGCCGGAGGCCGCCGCCGGTCGTGCTCGCGAGTTCGTCGCGCAACTGTCGTAGTTGACGGAAGAAGGGGCGAGTCTGCTCCGGATCCTGTGACCAGGGAGGAAGCACCATGAGGCCGCGGAGGGTGATGGATTCGCAGGACGCCGCGGCGTCCACGACGCGGCGGGCGTCCGTCTCCAGCGCGCCATGCTTCGTGGACTCGCCCGCGAGGTCGACCTGGACGAGCACGTTCAGCTGGCGGTGAAGGTCGGTGGCCGCCCGGTCGAGCCGGCGCAGCAGGGTGACGCTATCGACTGAGTGAATCCAGTCAAATGTCTCGGCCGCGGCGCGCGCCTTGTTCGACTGCAGATGTCCGATGAAATGCCAGGTGATCCCACGC
>CALBET010001001.1 GCA_937888665.1 uncultured Acidobacteriota bacterium | reverse complement strand
TGATCAGAAAATGCATTCGACTCCTCCTCCTCGGGTTGTCATGTGTGCGCGGAGAATTCCGCCCGTGCGGTAACAACCGTCCGTCCGCTGGACGCCAGTACCTGCCCCTCCTCCCGCTACCGACGACGGTCGCCACGGACCCGAGACCGTTGCTCGGGCTGAGTGACAGGGGCTAGAAGAAGGCCGATTATATCGGGATGGTGGGCTGTGGGTGATAGTCTCCCTCTTACTGGTCGTTCCCTGATCTCGTCGCAGGCCGAGATGACCATCGTTCCTGACGCAACCTGGGGGTACCGTTGAAGATTCGTTTGATACACACCGTGCTCGTTCTCGCGTTCGTCGGTCTCGGGGCGGCGGTGCCCGGACAGGCACAGACGCCGGCGATCACACCGGTAACCGACGCCACGTTACAGAATCCCGATCCAAGCGACTGGCTCAGCTGGCGCCGAACGCTCGATGGGTCGGGCTTCAGTCCGCTCGATCAGGTCAACACCGACAACGTCGCGGATCTGCGACTGGCGTGGTCGTGGGGACTCGAGCCTGGGGTCTCGCAGACGACGCCAATCGTCCGCGACGGAGTGATGTTCATTGCCAACCCCGGCAACGTCGTGCACGCGCTCGACGCCCGTACGGGCGACCTGATCTGGGAGTATCGCTACGAGGTCGAAGAGCGACGCCGCGCGGGCGCGCAGATGCGCAGCCTCGCGATCTATCAAGATCTGATTCTGCTCAACACCGTGGACGCTCACATGGTGGGGATTGACGCCCATACCGGTTCGGAGCGTTGGAATACCACCGTCGGCGCCTCCGAGGGATACACGTTCACGAGCGGACCGATCGTGGCCAACGGCACGATCGTGACGGGGTTGACCGGTTGCGGTCGCTACCGCGAGGAGACGTGCTACGTCGTCGGGCTCGACGGGCGCACGGGCCGGGAGCTCTGGCGGACCTCGACAGTCGCGTTGCCGGGCGAACGGGGCGGCGACTCGTGGAGCGACCTGCCGGTGATGTTCCGGGCCGGTGGCGACGCGTGGATTCCGGGCAGCTTCGATCCCGGCACCGGGCTCGTCTTCTGGGGTACGGCGCAAGCCAAGCCGTGGGCGCGCGCCGTGCGCGGCACCGCTGGCGACGCCCTCTACACCAACTCGACCCTGGCGCTGAACCCCGCCACGGGCGAGCTCAAGTGGTATTTCCAGCACATTCCGGGCGACTCGCACGACATGGACGAGACGTTCGAGCGCATCCTCGTCGACTACGACGGCCGGCAATCGGTCTTCACCATGGGCAAGCTCGCCATCCTGTGGGAGAACGATCGGACGACCGGTGAGCTCGTGCGAGCCACCGATCTCGGCTATCAGAATATGTTCGATCTCGACAGCGGCCAGGCGATCTACAAGGACGGCATGGTGCAGGAGATCGGCGACGTGGTCGACTTCTGTCCGAGCACCGGCGGTTTCAAGAGCCTGCGCGCGATGGCCTATCACCCGGGCATCGAGGCGTTCTACGTGCCGCTCAACCTCAATTGCGAATCAGCCGCGTTTCTCCCGGTCGAACGAGTCGCCGGAGGAGGGGGAACCGGTGGCGTCCGCGACAAGGCGTATCACTTCCATCCGAAGAGTCCGGATCACATTGGCGAGTTCCAGTCGCTGGACCTGCGCACCGGCGCCACCCGGTGGCGGCAGCGACGGCGGACCCCGTTCAACACGGCGGCCCTTGCGACCGGCGGCGGGCTGGTCTTCGTGGGCGACTGGGATCGCTACGTCCTGGCCTACGACGCCGACAGCGGTGACGAACTCTGGCAGACGCGGTTGCCGCAGATGACCAACGGCTTTCCGATTACCTACGCCGTGGACGGCGTGCAGTCCGTCGCCATCGGGACCGGCCCGTCCATCAGCGCCAGCTGGGCCACCCTGATTCCAGCGGAGCTGCTCCCCGAGAAAAAGAACCCGCGCACCAGCGGTGGCATCTTTGTGTTGCGCTGCCCTAACAGCCCGTGGTGGAAGTCCCGCTGCATTCGAGCGGCGCTGCAATCCGC
>CALBET010001000.1 GCA_937888665.1 uncultured Acidobacteriota bacterium | reverse complement strand
GTACCAGTCGACAGTTCGGATCATCGAAGCGTTCTCCTTCCCAGCACGCTGTTCGCCGGCCTGAGCCGGCTGCTCAGAGGCCACTCAGCGCCCTCGCGCCCCCCACCAAGAAGAGGGAGCGAAGACCTTACACAAAAAGAAGCAGGGGGACACTACCGGTCAAGTTCGTAGACTTCGAGCGCCGCCCCGAGAATCAGCGCACCACCACGATCAGTGCCCGAGGCGGGTGCCTGGTGTGAGGGCCATTGCCTGTCGGGCCGGACGGGCTCATTCTACCCAGTCGTCCTTCGTGCGCGGTCGCCAAGGCCAAGACTACGGCTGCGGCCCTATCAGGACCCGCGCGAGGCTCCGCGGGTCGGCCTGCAGCTCGTCATCTCCCGCCGGCATCCCGCCGGCCGACAGCAGGTAGGCGATGACATCGACGTTCTCCTGGTCCGTCAGAGAGCTCGGGTTGTCTTCCGGCATCGTCGCTCCGGTGTAGGCGAAGAGGGTGGCGAGCGACCTTCCCTCCCAGACGCGGAGGAACCTCGCCCGTGCCAACGGCGGGGTGGACCGCATATCCGGGTCGTCTGGAGCGCCATTCAGCCTGCGGCCGTGGCAGATAGCACAGGCGCCCGTATACACCGCCTGCCCGCGGGTCGCCTGTGCCTCAGTAAAAATGCCGTCCCATACGGATGCCATCGGGCCGGCTTCCCCGAGGCCCTCTTGCACCGCCGTCACCTCTTCTGTCGTCACACCGCCAAAGTCATTCGCCCACGCGTTGCGGATGTAATTCGCCAGCGACGATATGTCCTCCGCGGTCAGGGCAGGGAACGGAGGCATGCGCCTGCTGCCCGCGTTGATACTCCGGACGATCCGCGCTAGGTCGCCAAGCTGGTTATTGGCGCGCAAAGCCGGGAACGTGGGCGTGTCGCCAGCACCCGAGTCCAGGTGGCACAGCGCGCAGTGCTGCTCGTAGAGGTGCTGCCCTGGCTCGGGTGCTTGCTGCGCGACGGCCGCCGGGGCGATGCCGACCGCGAGACCGAGTGCGCCGACCACGAGCTTCAGCAGCGGAGGTTGCTCTCCCATTTCTTGGCGAGGCCGGGAACTAGAACCAGATGTCAGCGTCGGAGAGCTCTCGGTCAACCGCGAGTTCCGCCCGTATGGTGACGTCCGCCTGTACCTCACAGTCGTGACGGAAGGGAAAATAGTTCTTTCCGGAGACAAAGAGTCTGTATTCGCCGGCTGGAACCCTCACCTTCGCCATCCCATGCTCGTCTGTGGAGGCTCTATAGGGGTGAACCACGACTTTGGCCCCTTCGACGGGGGCCTGACTTGCTGCGTCCACGGCAACGATCGTCAAGAGACACTCGGGGGTGGGAACGGCTCTCACGCCAAAACGGGCCACCCCTTCGGCGTGCGGAATGTCCAGGGCGTTCACCGGAGCCCTGGCTTCCCATGTATAGAGCCCCTCCACGTCCGGGGCGCTCAGCTCCACCTGCGCATAGTGGAGCCCGGCGGTGTTGGGCCATGGCTCGCGGCTCGTTGTGGCCGACGCCCGCTTTTTCCCGCCGTGGTCATGCACCTCGACCGTCCAACCGTCTGGTCGGCACTCGGCCGAGCATTTGACCCCCACCTTTGCGTTGAATGTCTCGCCGCATTCGATGGTCGCTGGTACGTCCCACACGACCACCCGTGTGTCGTGCGGTGGGACCGCGCCCGTCGTCTCGTCGTCTTCAGCCATAGGTGGCGCTAGCTGGACGGCTCTTCGACGGCATGCGTGCCGGCGATGTAGCCGTGGACGTGGCCTTTGCCCAGGCCATGCTTGTTGAACCCACCCACGGCCTCGCCTCCCGCATAGAGACCGGGAATGACCTGGCCCTGCATGTCCACGACCTGTTGTCGGCCGTTGACCCGTAGGCCGCCGTAGGAGTCGTGCCAGATCACCATGATCGAGAGCGCATAGAACGGCGGTGTCATGATGGGACTCATCGGCGCCTCCGCCTCGCGCTCGAACTCCGGATCGGCACCCTCTTCCACGTAGCCGTTCCAGGTGGCCACGGTCTCGGCCAAGTACTTCAGCGGCACCCGCTGGAACTCATGGCCTGCGTACACGTGTTCGGCCAAATCCTCGATGGTGTCGGCGCGGAAGAAGTAGCCGTTGTCCGACACGTAGGGGTAGCGCAGTTCCCACCCGTTACGCTCGACCGCATCCTGGTCGAAGACCGCCCACAGCGGGCCCGAGTAGTAGTCGGGAGGCTCCGACCCCTCGTTCAGCGCCAGGGCGGCATCGAGACCGTGGTCGTAGTTGTACATCTCCCGGACCCACTCCTTGCGGCAATTGCGCCAGTCGAGCGGCGTGTGCGCGAGCCCCTGTCCCGGAGCGCCACCGTCGCCGGGGTACGCGCTGGGCCCGGGCCTTCGGGGAAGACGGACCTCGTTGAAGAACCGCTTCCCGACTTGGTTCACGGCGATGAACTCTTCGAAGCCCGCGTTGCCGACATTGAACCCGGCGGAGCCGCGGAACGCGAACGTCGGGTGGCCGGGCATCATGCCGGTGTACGCATCGCGAGTACCGAGGCGCGTCGCGATGTGGAACGTGGTGAAATACGAGAGGTTCTGCTGCATCCCCGCCAGGTTGGCGCCGACCCGCAGGCCTGCGATGAGCGCTGATGCGTCCTGGCCTCCCGGGCCCAGCAGGGCCCGACCACTGGTCGGGAAGGCGGGCTCTCGCAAGGCCGGGTAGAACATGCTGCGGACCTCGGGATTGCCCGCATGACCGCCGCTGGCGAGGATGACGGCTTGGCGGGCCCTGACGTTCACGGTCTCCCGGCGCTCGTCGATGTTGCCGTCCTGCCAGAGGCTCTGAAGGCGCTCGCCGGTCTCGGGGTGCTGCCGCGGCGAATAGCTTGCTCGAATCCCGAGTACCCGGCCCGCAAAGGGCTCCTCACGCACGATCTCGTCGAAACGCCGATGGAGCATGAACTGGACACCCTTCTCGCGTGCCGAGAACTCCAGCGACCGGGAAAGGGCCGCGCCGTTCGCCACAGCGTTGGGTCCGACGGAGCGGCTCGCGTTGTTCATCCGCACCGGCGCGAACGCGCTCGAGCGCTCGGGGTCGGCGACGCCCGCGTCTTCCGCCGTGATGGTTCCCGCCTTGATGTCCGTCTTGTCGCCCAGCATGAGGAAACACGTCGCCAATCGCGCGCGCGACAACCCTCCCCCGCCATGCGTGCTGGCGACCCTCGAGAACCGGACGTAGTTGTCGATCAGGAATTGCCGGGTGGCCGGACAGTTCTCGGCCCACGCACGCGCCAGTTCCCGCTCGTTATACCGGTAGGGGCTTTGCCCCTTGGGATCGACGATCGACCAGTCGGTGATATCCGTGAAGAGCAGCTCGATGCTGTCATCGAGCTCTTCCGGGTCCTCGACGGGATCGACGGTGACGAGCCCCTCTCGGTCGCTCTCGCCCGTCATGTCTCTCCGCTGCACCGGGTCGCCCCCGCCGAGCGACATCCGGCCCGCGCTGTGCAGCATCCGGCCGCCGAGGTCGAAGTTCTGATCGACCACCAGCACGCTGGCCCCCAGGTCGCGCGCGCGAATAGCCGCAGTCAGGCCTGCACACCCGCCTCCGGCGATCACGATATCGGCTTCGTAGTCCCAGGCAGTTTGCTGGGCGCCGGTCTCCGAGATCTGAGCCTGCA
>CALBET010000999.1 GCA_937888665.1 uncultured Acidobacteriota bacterium | reverse complement strand
ACCGAGCACGCGTCTCCCGCGGGACCCTCGCGAAGGTGAGCCGCGTGCGGTATCGAGGGCAGGCGAGCGCATGACGGCGTCCCATGCCGCGACGTCGCCGGCAGGTGCGCCCGACGGGCCGGCGCGCCCCGGCGCCAGTGTCGGACCGCCCGATCGCCTGAACCGCCTGCGCGCCGCCGCGGCGTCGAGGGTCGGTCGCGTCCTGCTCGGGACGACCGGGTTGAAGCTCATCGTGGCAGCGCTTGGTCCCGCCGCGTGGGGATGGATTCGGGTGGTCGATTCCGTCGGCACCATCGTTATCGCCATCGGCCTTGGCTACCTCCTGTTCCGCCTCCTGGCGTCACTCCAGCGTCGTGTGCTGTGGCGGGTACGGCGCAAGTTGGTCTTGTCCTATCTGTTGATCGGGTTCGTGCCGATCCTGCTGCTCGGATCGTTTTTCTTGCTGGCCGGCACGTTGCTGCTCCTGACTGTCAGCTCATCGCTGGTCCAGCGAGGTCTGGACGAGGTCGTCGACGACGCCATCACACTCGCCGCGATGACCGCCGTGGATCTTGGAATCCCGACCGAGCCGGGCGACGTGCCGGCCGTGCTCGCGCGACGCCTCCAGGTGACGGAAGGGCGCTACCCGGGCGCGTCGATCGCTGTGGTGGGGCGCGCCGCCGACGGAGCCGGGGAGTCGGCTGAGGCGACAGCCGGCGTGTGGGGTCACGCAGCGGGTCCGCCCCAGTTGCCCGCCTGGTTGGCACAGAGCGGCGGCGGGATGCTGATGACCGAGGTCGCGGGCCGGCGGAGTATCGTCGCGCGAGGGGCGCAACGTGTGCAGATGCACGAGCGCGTCTACGCCGTGGTGGTGGATCTGCCGTTGTCTCAGGACGTCGTGGCGCGTATACAGGCCGGCAGCGGCACCGTCCTGATCGATATCGGCGCGTCGAGCGGGGTCGGTGAGGCGGCGCCGGGACGCGCCCAGGCCGCGGCCGAGGCGAGCGTCCAGCTGAGTCCACGGGCAGGCCCCATGGAGACCGCTGGAGGATTGCCGTGGGTGTCGTTTCTCGACTTGCTCGACTGGTCGACCGGTGAGCACCGACGTGGCGCGCTCTCGTTCCAGGTTCGACCGTCGGTGCTCTACGGGTTGCTGGTGCGGGGTGGCGAGTTCAATCTGGCGGGCGTGCTGGTCGTGACCCTGGTCTTGATCAGCGTGATGTTTCTGACGATTGAAGCCGTCGCGCTGGTCATGGGGTTCGCGCTGGCGAAGTCGATTACCGGCGCCGTGCACGAGCTGTTCACTGGCACGGAGCGGGTGCAACGAGGCGATCTCTCCCATCGGATCCAGGTCGACACGCAGGACCAGCTCGGTGAGCTGGCGGTGTCGTTCAACGCGATGACCGGGAGCATCGGGGGGCTGCTCCAGCAGGCGGAGGAGAAGCGCCGGTTAGAGGAGGAACTGCGGATCGCGCGCGACATCCAGATGTCGCTATTGCCGGATGGTCCTGCGGTGATGGCCGGTTTGGAGGTCAGCGCGATGTGTCGGCCGGCCCGCGAGGTGGGCGGCGACTACTACGACTTCGTCCGCCTTGGCGACCGACGGCTGGGCGTCCTCGTCGCAGACGTGTCTGGCAAGGGCACCTCGGCCGCGTTCTATATGGCCGAGCTCAAGGGGTTGATTCTCGCGCTCAGTCAGATCTATCAGAGTCCCAAACGACTGCTGATGGAGGTCAACCGGATTCTCGCCACGAGTTTGGACAGTCGTACCTTCATTACGATGATCTACGCCGTGGTCGATCTCGATGCGCGCACGATGACATACGTGCGGGCCGGGCACACACCGCTGATCTACCTCCCCGGGAACGGGCAGCCTCTGCGGGCGCAGATCTTGACTCCAGACGGGCTCGTGGTGGGATGGCAGCTTGAGGGCATCGAGGATCGGTTCGCGGAACTCCTTGAGGAACGCACGCTGCCCATCGCGCCGGGTGACCTGTTTGTCTTGTTCACCGACGGCATCACCGAAGCCATGAACGAGGAGTTCGACCTGTTCGGCGAAGAGCGGTTCAGCCGGCTTCTCGAGGAACATGGGGCGCTGCCGTTCGAGGAACTGCAGGCACGGATTCTCGGCGACGTCGAAGCGTTCGTGGGTGACGCGGACCAGCACGACGACATGACCATCGTCCTGCTGCGGATCGACGGATGGCTATCAGCGGGGCCCGCGGACGCTACACAACTATGAGCGACACTGAGCCCGCCGTCGTCTTCCAGACCCCGTCTCGTATCGAGGCCGATGTCGTCCGGGCGCTGCTCGAGACCCACGGTATTCATGCCGCGGTGTCCTCCCGCGCGCCGCAGGCCGTTTTTCCCGTCACCCTGACGGGGCTAGGAGAGGTGTGGTTGTCGGTGCACGGGGAGGACGCCGCGGAGGCGACGCGGCTTATCGGCGAATTTGGCGAGGAGGTCTCCGAGCGGCTGACACGCATCAGAGACGAGTTTCGCGCGGTGGAGGAGGCGCTCGGCTATCACTTCTCGGACCCCGGTCTGCTGGAGCACGCGCTCACGCATCGTTCGAAAGCGCACGAGGACGTGAGCGGTGGGGTGCGAGACAACGAGTCACTCGAGTTCCTCGGTGACGCGGTGCTGGGCTTGGTCATTGCCGATCGGCTCTTTCGAGAGTGCCCCGACTGGGACGAGGGGCAGAAATCGAAGGCGAAGGCAATGATCGTGTCGACCGTCTCGCTCGCCCGGATGGGTGACGAGCTCGGGCTCGGCCAGCATCTGCTCCTCGGCCGCGGCGAGGAAAGGACGGGTGGCCGCCGAAAACGCTCTCTGATCGCCGACACCCTCGAGGCGATCATCGCCGCCATCTATCTGGACGGTGGCATCACGGCGGCGGAGCAGTTTCTCGAACGGTGCTTCCGGCCGCAGCTCGACGCGGTTCGCGCCGGCGGGCTCACGCCAGGGTTGATGGAGGACCACAAGTCTGCGTTCCAGGAATTTCTGCAATCGCACGATATGGGGTTGCCGGACTATCGGCTGATTGGCGAGACGGGGCCGGCCCACCGGAAGGTGTTTGAAACGGAGGTCTACGCGGAAGACCGCCCTCTGGCGCGGGGGGAAGGACATACCAAGAAGGAATCTGAACAGCGGGCGGCTGAGCAGGCCTTGCAGAAACTCGAAGGACGGTAATGTTCGCCAATCCGTGCGAGTCGGACAGACGCGTCAGTCGATTTCGATCAGGCCCCAGGAGTGGTCGCGACGGCTCTTCTGGCTGGCGATCACGGCGGGCCCCACAGCCGGACCCGATTCCATGTAGGGGAAGCGGGTGACCGCGTACTCTTGCGCTTCCCGGGCAAGGTCGTCCTCGCTTGGCGGCGTTGTCTGGCCATGCAGGTGCACCCACAGACGGAGCATCGGGTCGGCGAAGCTGTACCGTTTCTGTCGCACGGCCAGCAGGTCGACATCCTCGAGCCAGGAGAGGTAGTCCTTGGTGGAGCCCGGCGTCCGACCCAGGCGGTGGGCCACCTCGGTCAGCGTCAACGGCTCTTCCAGAGAGAGCACCTGCAGGATCGCTTTGAGCGCGCCGTAGCCGCGCGCCCGGTGCAACCTGAGCTCGTAGCAGAACCGGCACGCCATGGACAGCGGTGCGTCGGGTGCCATCTGGGCCGCAAGCGCGCTCACCGGGTCGCCCGCGCCGACCTCCGCGGTCGCCTCGGCGAGCAGTCGCACGTATCGTGGGCGCCCGTCGGTCAGCGCGTGAATGATGCGGCTGAGCTCGAGCCGCTCTCCGTCGGAGGCGCCCAGACCGATGCGCGCGAGCGTGGCGCCGACCTCAGAGGGACTCAATGGCGGCAGATGGACGAACTCGAAACGGTCCGGGGCATCGCGAAAGAGCCGGCGCGCTCGCGCCACGAAGCGGGTCGACAGCACGAAACGGTTGGGGCTGTCGCAGAGGGCACTCCAGAACTCGCGGAGCGCGCCACGCAGCCCCGGGAAGCTCTGGAACGTGCGGATCTCAAGTGCTTCGTCAAGCAGAAACGTGACGCTGCGGCCGGCGGGTGTGCGCGCCTGAGCCAGAAATGCGCACACGCGATCGAAGGCGGCGCGTGCCGCGCGGGGGTCGGCAGTATCGGGGTCGGCCATCGGCGCCTGGCACCGCGCGGCGTGGGTGACCGCCGCGAGAAATCCTTCAGGCGTGGTGGCGACCCGCTCGACATCGATACGTTCGGTGTCCGGACCGAGCCGGACGCTGAGACGGCTCAGCAGCGAGGTCCGCCCGCTCCCGCAGCCTCCCACCACCACCGGGATGCGTGGCGGAACAGCCTCGAGGGCGGTCAGAATTCTGCGTTCGATGACAGGTCGCTCAGCCGGCACGCGATCTCTTCGGGGTGACGCTGACGCGGCAGCGTGATGGTGGAATACCTGATGGTCACTCGGAACGTTAGACGGTAAAGAAGAGTGCACAGATTGTCAAACGTGCAGAGGCGACCGCGCTGAAATCCGTCCTTGACTTCCGTACCGGCTCTCGCGCCGCGCCGACGTGCGCGAACGCGACACCTGATTGGCGCCGTGCGCGCCGCACGGCCTTCTGTTAGGATCGATCGCTTCGTGCGGTCACTCCGGCCGCATTTGTCACGAATCGGGGATACGAGTGAACATCGCGGTCATCGGCGCGCAGTGGGGCGACGAGGGAAAGGGCAAGATCGTCGATCTGCTGACACGACACGTGTCAGTTGTGGCCCGCTATCAAGGGGGGCACAACGCCGGGCATACGGTCAACGTCGGCGACGCGCAGTTTATTCTGCACCTGCTCCCGTCCGGCATTTTGCATGCGGGCGTGCGCTGCGTGATTGGGAACGGGGTGGTCGTGGATCCCGTCGCGTTGTTCGCCGAGATCGAGACGTTGTCGCGCCAGGGGATCGACGTCGGCGACCGGCTCCTGATCAGCGACAAGGCGCATGTCATCCTGCCGTATCACCGCGAACTCGAAGTGCTCGCCGAGGCGCGCCGGGGCGACCGCAAGATCGGCACGACCTCGCGCGGGATTGGGCCGAGCTACGAGGACAAGGTGGCACGCCGGGGCATTCGGATCGCGGACCTGGGGGATCACTCGGACGATGGTCCGCTGGCGGCGGCGATTCGCGAAAATGTGTCAGCGCGCAACCGGGCGGTCGGCGGCACGGAGGTCGACTGGCGAGTGGTGCATGCCGAGGCGCGTTCGGTGTGGCCTCGTCTCGAATCCTGGGTTGGCGATGCGTCCCTCTTCTTGGCCCGTGCGATGGATGATGGCGCGCGCGTGCTCTTCGAGGGGGCCCAGGGGACGATGCTTGACATCGACCACGGTACGTATCCGTTCGTCACCTCGTCGAACGGGACCGTCGGGGGCATCTGTACGGGTCTGGGCGTCGGCCCGAAGGCGATCGGCGGTGTGCTGGGCATTGCCAAGGCCTACACGACACGCGTCGGAGAGGGACCGCTGCCGACTGAGCTGCACGGCGACATGGGCGACCAGTTGCGCGAGAGCGGCAACGAGTACGGCGCCTCGACGGGGCGTCCGCGTCGATGCGGGTGGTACGACGCCGTGGTCGTGCGATACGCGGTACGGGTGAATGGGCTCGACGCCATCGCCGTGACCAAGCTCGATGTGCTCGATGCCCTTGATGCGATTCCACTGTGCACCGGATACCGATACGGTGGCGAACTCTTGACGGAGTTCCCCTCGAACGGTGCGGTGCTGGCAGGCTGCGAACCGGTCTACGAGACGCTGCCCGGGTGGTCACGTCCGACCGCCGGTGTCCGTCGCTACGAGGATCTGCCACCGGAAGCGCGGTCGTATCTCGAGCGTATCGAAACGGTGACCGGGCTGCCGATCGCCATCGTGTCGACCGGGGCCGACCGCGCCGACACCATCGTGGTCCGCGATGGTCTCATCGCTCGATGGCAGGCGGACGCCGCGGTGCCGGCCTCGGTGTTGTAGTCAGAGCCGAGCGGCTATCACGCCGAGTCGATCCGGGGAGACAACCAATGCGAGCAGTCCGCACGGGGAATCCGGCGTGGTGCCTACTGGTACTGCTGGCAGTCCTGGCCTCCGGGGCTTCAGGATGTGCCGACCCGGGACCGACCGTCGACGACGCGCGGGTGTTCCTGGAGCAGGCCGAGGCCCGGCTCCTCGATCTCTGGGTGGACGCGGAGCGCGCCGCCTGGGTGCAAAGCACCTACATTACCGACGACACCACCGCGCTCGCGGCCGACGCGCAGACCGCTGTCATCGGGGCCACGATGGAGTTGGCGGCCGAGGCGGCGCGTTTCGACGCGCTCGAGTTGCCACAGGACCTCAGACGCAAGGTGTTGCTGCTGAAGACGTCGATGGGGGTGGCGGCGCCGGCCGATCCGGCGCTGCAGGCGGAACTCTCCCGGATCACCACGGGCATGGAAAGCACCTACGGCCGCGGGACATATTGCCCGGGCGGCGATGGCGAGGAGTGCCTCTCGTTGCCAGAGATGGAACGGCTGTTCGCCGAGAGCCGCGACACCGACGCGCTGCTCGACTTGTGGATCGGTTGGCGCGCCGTGTCGCCCCCGATGCGTGATCAGTACGCGCGGTTCGTGGAGTTGGCCAACGCCGGCGCGCGCGATCTCGGATTCACCGACCTCGGTGAGTTGTGGCGGGCCGGCTACGACATGCCCCCAGATGAATTCAGCCGCGAGTTGGAGCGACTGTGGACCCAGGTGCGGCCGCTCTACGAATCGCTGCACTGTCATGTGCGGGCCAAGCTGGCGGAAGAGTACGGGTCGGCGGTCGTGCCGCCGGACGAGCCGATACCGGCCCACCTGCTCGGCAACATGTGGAGTCAGACCTGGGCCAATGTCTACGACCTCGTCGGGCCCGCGCGGTCGGACCCAGGATACGACCTCACAGAGTTGCTCGAGTCCAATCGAGTCGACGAACTGGAGATGGTGCGATACGGCGAGCGGTTCTTCAGCTCGCTGGGGTTCGATCCATTACCGTCCACGTTCTGGGATCGGTCGCTCTTCCTGCAGCCGGCCGATCGCGACGTGGTCTGTCACGCCAGCGCGTGGGACCTCGACTATGAATCGGACGTGCGCATCAAGATGTGTATCGGAATCAATGACGAAGACTTCGTGACGATTCATCACGAGCTGGGACTGCAGCGCGAGTCGCAACGAGATCGTGCTCGAGCACGATCTCGTTG
>CALBET010000998.1 GCA_937888665.1 uncultured Acidobacteriota bacterium | reverse complement strand
GCCCTGTTCGCCGCGGGGTTGTTCTGGCTGATCGCGCTCGCCACCTATGACGCGACCGACCCGGTCTGGTTCTTCAACACCGGAAGTGCGGAGCCCCCCGCGAATTTTGCCGGTCGGGTGGGGGCGTTCTTGGCCGAACTGTCCTATCAGGTCCTCGGCTTCTCTGCCTACGTGTTGCCGATCGTCGTGGCGGCGGTGGCGTGGCATTACTTCTGGTGCCGATCGATAGAAGCCCTGTACACCAAGGTGATCGGGCTCGTGCTAACCGTCGGTTGCGCCGCGTCCTTCCTGAGTCTCGCGTTCGGGGCGGCGGTTCCGGCCTCTCGGACGTTCCGAGCCGGCGGCTATATCGGGGGGTGGCTCGCCGCCATGCTCGCCGAGTATCTCAACCGTGCCGGCTCCATCATTGTCATCCTCACCCTGCTGTTCCTCGCGCTGATCCTCACGACGCGGGTCTCGTTCGGTCTGCTCTTCACCACGACGGGAACCAAAGTGAGTCGGGGCGGTGTCCGCATGGGACATGCGCTCAGAGACTGGTGGGCCGAGCGCCGAAAGGCCCGCACGCGTCAGCAGGTGCTGCGCAAGCATCTGGACAAGACGGGCGCCTCTTCCGCATGGACCGAGGTGCTGGCGAAAAGCGCCGCTCCACCGCAGCGGGAGAAGAAGCGGCCCCGGCGTCGCCCGGAGGCCGGCGGGTCCGCGCCGGCGATCACGCCGACGGGGCCGGAGTCCGTACCGCTCCCGTTGCCGGAACCGGTCATGCGCACACCCGCGGAGCGCCGCCAGGGAGCGTTCACGTTGCCGCCGTTGTCGCTGTTGGACCCGCCGCGGGCCCATCACAAGTTCGACGAGCGCGAGCTGATGGAAAATGCGCGCTTGCTTGAGGACAAGTGCCGGGAGTTCTCGGTGGAGGGATCGGTGGTCCAGATTCATCCAGGACCGGTCGTCACCACCTTCGAGTTCAAACCGGACGCGGGCGTGAAGTACAGCAGAGTGACCGGTCTGGCTGACGATCTGTGCCTGGCGATGCAGGCCGAATCGGTGCTGATTGAGCGTCTCCCCGGGAAGTCGACGGTCGGCATCCAGATTCCGAACCGGGTGCGGGAGACGATTTCGTTGCGCCAGATGCTCGAATCTGATCCGTATCGTCAATCGAGCTCGAAACTGACGCTGGCCTTGGGTCGCACCATTCATGGCGAGCCGGTGGCCGGCGATCTGGCGACGATGCCGCATCTCCTGATTGCCGGCTCGACCGGGACCGGGAAGAGCGTCGGGATGAATGCGATGCTCACGAGCATCCTGTACCGAGCCACGCCTGACGACGTCCGGCTCATTATGATCGACCCCAAGCGACTCGAGTTGGGCATGTACGAAGATATTCCACACCTGCTGACGCCGGTGGTGGTGGAGCCGAAGCTGGCGGCGAACGCGCTGCGCTGGGCCGTGCACGAGATGGAGGAGCGTTACAAAACCCTCGCGGCCGCGGGTGTCAGGAATCTCGAGCAATACAACAGGAATATACGGGAGCACGTGAAGCACGCACCCGGAGCCACGACACGCGGGGGCAAGAACACGCCCTCCGGGGACGTGGATGATGCGCCGACCACGTTGCCGGCGATTGTCCTGGCCATCGACGAGCTCGCCGACTTGATGATGATCGTTGGGAACGAAGTCGAGCAGTCGATCGCCCGGTTGGCGCAGATGGCGCGCGCCGTCGGCATTCACCTGATTCTGGCCACGCAACGACCGTCAGTCGATGTCATCACGGGACTGATCAAAGCGAACCTCCCGGCTCGGATCGCGTTTCGCGTGTCGTCGAAGGTGGACTCCAGAACCATCCTGGACGCCAACGGCGCCGAGCAGCTGTTGGGGCGTGGCGACATGCTGTATCTGCCTCCGGCATCCTCTCGCGTCGTGCGCGTGCACGGGCCCTATATTTCCGAACAGGAAACGGCCCGCGTGTGTGGGTTTCTCCGCAAGCAGGGTCGTCCGGCGTACGACACGGCGATTACCGCCGAAGTAAAGACGGTCGACGCGCTGGCATTCGACAAAGACGACCTCTACGACGAGGCGGCGCGTCTGGTGGTGACCGCTGGTCAGGCGTCCATCTCGTATCTGCAGCGACGGCTCCGGATCGGTTTCAGTCGCGCGGCTCGTCTCGTCGACATGATGGAAGCAGACGGCCTCGTGTCACCCGGGAGCGGTGGCAAAGCGCGCGAGGTGTTGGTCGGCACGGACTACTTCGAAGAGGTCGACCTCCAGCTTCGGTAGCGGCCTCCCGGCCGTCTTCGACCGAGGAGCGCCGCCGGCAGCCGGAGGCTCCGCCCGACGGCTGCGCACTTCTGCGCGGAACCCACTACAGCTTTACATCGCTGCGGTCGATACCCCGGCTGAATCTGGATCTACTCTCACTGGAAGAACAGCCAATGACTCGACCATTGCCGACGACGAGACCGAGCGCGACGCCCCTGTTCCTGGTCCTGCTCCTGCTCCTGCTCTCGTCGCTCGCCGCCCCGGCGCCACTGTCGGCCGCGACGGCCGGTGACCGCTACACGGAAGCGCTGTCCCACGAGCGTGGGCTCCGGGCGCCGGCCGACACGCCGGCGACCTTGGCGGAACTCCGGAGCGCGATGGAGCGGTACGAGGACATCGTGCGCCAGTATCCGCGCAGCGGGTATAGCGACAACGCCCTCTGGCAGGCGGCCGGTCTGGCGCTTGAGGCGTTCGAGCGCCACGGTGAGCCGGCCGACCAACGGCGCGGCGAGCGGCTGCTCCGGATGTTGGCACGTGAATACCCGTCGAGCTCCTTGGTGCCCCGAGTCGGCACGCGGCTGGCAGCACTGGCGGCGACCGACGCGCCGCCAGCGGCCCGTCACGGCGCGGTGAGCCTGCGATCCGTCACCCGCGAAACACTGGCCGACATCGTCCGCGTCACGCTGGAGCTCGAGGACGAGGTGGAGTACTTCAGCGATCATCTGAACGGCCCGGCTCGGCTCTATTTCGATTTCGGCGGAACCGATGCCAGACCGTCGCTGCGGAACGCAACCCTCCCCTTTGACGATGGCGACGTTATTCGCGAGATTCGACTGGGCCAGCATCCAGAGCAGACGACGCGGGTGGTGATCGACATGGAAGGCGTCGAGTCCTACAGCGTGTATCAGCTCTATAGCCCCTATCGCCTGGTGGTGGATTCGGTGCGTCTGCCGGAGCTACGTGGCCGTGCGGTTGGCGAGCCAGGTCCGGCCGGGGCGGATGCCCCTTCCGATTTGGCGACCGACATGTCGCCGGTTGAACCCCTGGCGGCACCCGCGGTCGAACCCGTGGCGGCACCGGCGGTCGAACCCGTGGCGGTACCGGTGGTCGAACCCGTGGCGGCACCGGTGGTCGAACCCGCAGCGGAACCGGTTGTGGAGTTCGTGACCGAACCGGTGAGCGAGATGCCGCTACTGAGGGGGCTGGACCTGCTGCCGGTGCCTGAGGGATGGTCGGCGGAACCGCTGGTCCCGATGGCGATGCCCGAACGCATCGTGCGTGGGGACGAGCAGGCGGACGAGGACCTGGGCACGGCGGCGGTGACGACGGCGGCGGTGGAGGTCGCCGCGGCAGGCAGAGAGGGCTCGGCGTCCTGGGATGATCTCGCGTGGCCCGGTGTGCATGACCTGCTCTATCCTGGTCTCGGATCGCCGCCGTTGACGTCACCCGCAGAGGAGGCGCCGGTCCTGGCGGTATCCGCCCGGGAGATCGTCTCCACCACCACCACCCCGCCGTCCGCCCTCCCCCGTGTCGTCCCGCCGACGCCGGTCGCTCCGATGTCGATGGTGAGTCCGCACCGAGCTCCCGACCTCGACTCGTCTATCGAGCCGCTGCTCGGTGTCAGTGAGCCCGCGACGGGGGCGACCCGCCCGGCGGTTGTCCTGGTTGGCGCCCCGTTGGCGAATGTGGACGGCGCCTACTCGCTCGGCCGTCAGCTCGGGCTCGGGATATCGCGGATCGTGATCGACCCGGGACACGGCGGGTACGACCCCGGAGCACGGTCCGGCGAGTTGACCGAGTCCGCCCTGGTTCTGGACGTGGCCGAGCGGCTCGAGACCAGGCTTCTCGCCGAGGGGATCGAGGTCGTCATGACGAGACGGCAGGATGTCTACGTGCCGCTTCGAGTGCGCACGGAGTTGGCGAACCAGGTGGAGGCCGACTTGTTCCTGTCGATTCACGCGAACGCGGCCGAAGACCCGGAACTCCGCGGTATCGAAACGTATCA
>CALBET010000997.1 GCA_937888665.1 uncultured Acidobacteriota bacterium | reverse complement strand
GGCCACGCTCGACGGCCAGTCCGATCCACGCGGCGACCGGCGAGTTCAGCAACAACGCCCCGAGACCGATCGCCACGACGACGGGTGACACCCACGGCGAGCCGGGAAACAGGGTGGGAGTGAGCCACAGCGCGACGACGGCCAGCCCGGCCGCGAGACCCAGCCCTGGGACCTCGCGGCGAGACGGTAACCAGGCAGGCACTGGACCGGTGTCCTCGGAGACCGCTACCGGGCAGCGGCGATGTCGGGACGGGGATCGGCGACGAACCCGTCGCGGTTCGGCATGTCGATACGCGGCAGGGTGCCGGCGTCGACCGTATCCCGTTCACCGACGAGATCGTTGAGGAAGAGCACGTAGGCCACCACCGCATAGACCTCGTTGGTGGTGAGCGACCCCGGCTGGTTGAACGGCATGGCGCGGTTCACGTAGTCCCAGAGGGTCGTGGCCGCCGGCCAGTAGCTGCCCACCGTCTTTCGCGGCTCGTCGCCAGCCAGCGACCCCTGCCCACCGGCGAGTCGGTCGTCCGGACCTTCCTGACCCGTCGGCCCATGACACGCGGCGCAGCGGCGGTCGTACAGCGCGCGGCCCTCTGCCGCGGTCGCGCGACCGGGCGGCAACGCCTCGCCGCCAGGTCCGACGATCGTCCCCCACGCCGAGATCTCGGACGGTGTCGCCGGGCTCCCCAGACCGGTTCGAGGCGTCTGCGCCGCGACCACGCCGACGCCGCACATCGCCGCCGTGAACACGGCACTCGTCACAAGGGACCATCGGGTGATCCCGCGGCTCACCCGAGCCGTCGGGTCACACATCGACGTTCTCCACGGTGCCGTCGCGACGGATGCGCCAGCCCTGGATCGCGTTGTTGTGGTAGCTCGAGCGCGTGCCCCGCGCGGCGATGAGGGCGGCCCGGGTCGGCTGCACGTCGCCGGTCTCGTCGACACAGCGGGACGCCAGCGTCGTTTCCGAGCCGTCCCATGTCCAGTCGAACCAGAACCGCGTATGCGCGAGGGGCACGACCGGCTCTTGCAGCCGGGCTTCGACCCACGACCGGCCGCCGTCGGTCGACACCTCCACCCGCTGTACCCGCCCACGACCCGACCACGCCAACCCGGAGATCTGATAAAACCCCGCCCCGTCGATCCGTTGGCCGCCGGACGGATGCGTGATGACCGACTTGGCGTCCATGACGAACGTGAACTGCCGGGCCGTGCCGTCCGGCATCAAGTCGGTGTACTTCGACGTCTCCTCGCGCGTCATATACGGCTGATCGACAAGCTGCAGCCGTCGCAGCCACTTGATGCAGATGTTGCCTTCCCACCCCGGAATCAGCAGCCGCAGCGGGTAGCCCTGCGCGGGTCGAAGCGCCTCGCCGTTCTGCCCATAGGCCACCAGCGTGTCGTCCATCGCCTTGTCGAGCGGCACGCTCCGGGTCATACGAGAGGCATCGGCCCCCTCCGCCACCAGCCACGTGGCCTCCGGTCGGACCCCCGCCTCCCGCAGCAACACCGAGACCGGCACGCCGGTCCACTCGCTGCAGCTCGTCATGCCGAAGGCATCCTGCGCATCGGTATCCGGCTCGCCGGGAGACCACTTCAACCGGCCGTTGCCGGAGCATTCGACGAAGTAG
>CALBET010000996.1 GCA_937888665.1 uncultured Acidobacteriota bacterium | reverse complement strand
TTGCTCGCCGACCCGGCGGAGTTGCATGACATCCTGGCCAGGGGGGCGCAGCGGGCGCGGGACGTGTCGGCGGCGACGCTGGGGCGGGTCTACGAACGATTGGGTTTTCTGTCCTGCTGAACAAGGCGACGTTGAAGAGGGCGTGGGACCGGCTTGTCGCGGTCCAACGCCACTACGAGCGGGCCGAAGGCGACATCTACGCCGCCGCGATCACCTACTTCACCATCTTCGCGTTGTTCCCGCTGCTGATGATGGCTTTCGCCGTCGTGGGCTTCGTGCTGGCCAGCCGTCCCAGCTTGCTGGCCGAGATCGACAGCAGGGTCAAGGCCGCCGTGCCCGCCGACTTCGCCAATCAGGTTCTGACCCTGATGGATTCGGCCATCGCATCTCGCACCTCGGTCGGGCTCATCGGATTGGGCACCGCGGTCTACGTGGGCCTGCTGTGGATGCAGCGGCTGCGCGAAGCACTCAGCCGCATGTGGGACCAGCCGCCGGTCAGGCCGGGTTTCGTCAAGACGAAGCTGTCGGATCTGGGAGCGCTGGTCTCGGCGTTCGTGGCCAGCCTCGCCACGATCGGGCTGACGGCGCTGGGCAACTCGGCGTTGCAGCTCACCGGGCTGCTCCGGGCCGGTTCAGCGGTGGTGTCGGTGCTGATCGCCTGGGGGTTGTTCACCTGGATGATGGCGCGGTTGCCCCGCGATCCAATGTCGCTGCGGCTCTGTGTCCGGGCCGGACTGCTCGCGGCGGTGGGCTTCGAACTGTTCAAACAACTCGGCACGATCTACCTGCGCACGGTGATGCACGGTCCGGCCGGCGCGGCCTTCGGACCGGTGGTGGGCCTGATGGTGTTCGCCTACATCACGGCACGGTTGGTGCTCTTCGCCACCGCGTGGGCGGCGACCAGCGGCGGGATCAGCGAGCCTGAACCCGCTGATTCAGCGAACGGGCGGCCATGATCAGTCCGAAGATGATGATCGTGCCGACCACCGCGACGCCGACCCGGATCGGCATGGCCTCGACCGGCAGCATCGGCGCGGCCACCGGGGCGGCGTCGGGTTTCGGCGGCAGCAGCGAGGGGTCGGGCTCGATCAGGTTGCCGATCATGGTGCCCGGCGCGGTGGCGAACCCGTAGTCCAGCAGATGGGCCGCCTGTTCCCAGGGGGCGATCGGCTGCCGGGTGCCGCGCAGCAGCACCGTCACCAGACGCCGTCCGTCGTGGTTGGCCGCGCCCACGAAGGTCTGGCGCGCGTCGTCGGTGTATCCGGTCTTGCCGCCGAGCGCGCCGGGGTAGTTGAGCAGCAGTTTGTTGTCGTTCTCGATGGGGTAGGGCGGCTTGCCGTTGTCATCGGGGAACTGATATTCGCGGGTGTTGACGATGTCGGCGAAGATCGGGTTGGAGAAGGCGTAACGGTAGAACAGGCCCATGTCATAGGCCGAGGTGCTCATTCCCGGCCCGTCGAGTCCGGACGGTGTGGCCACCCGGGTATCACGCGCCCCGAGTTTGGCCGCCAGCGTGTTGATCTTCTGCAGCGCCACATCCATGCCGCCGAGCTGCATGGCCAGCGCATGGGCGGCGTCATTGCCGGAGTACATCAACAGTCCGTGCAGCAGGTCGTTGACGGTGTACCGGCCGCCGGGTTCGATGCCGACCCGGGTGCCCTCGGAGTTGGCGTCCTCCTGGGTGCCGTCGACGATCCGGTTCAGCGGCAGCTCGTTGATGGCCACCATGGCCGTCAGCACCTTGACGATGCTCGCCGGTCGGTGCCGGCCGTGCGGGTCGCGGGCCGCGATGACCTCGCCGGAGTCCAGGTCGGCGACCAGCCAGGCCTCGGCCGAGACGTCCTCGGGCAGGGGCGGGGTGCCGGCGGCGACGATCACCCCGCATCCGCTCAGCGCCTCGCCGCCGACCGGCGTGGCCGGAACGGGCAGCGGTTGCGGGGGATCCCCCGCCTTGGGCACCTCCGAGGAGTCCACCGCGGGAGGGGTGCTCACCCGGTACGGGCAGGCATTGGGATCCTGCGCCGGCATCGGCTCGGCCCAGGACACCGCAGGGGTACCCGTCATCACCAGCGCCGCCGCGATGGCGGCAGCGCGCCGCACCGTCGTCAACGTCGCCATGGGATGGCAGGTTAGGCGATTCCGGACCCGAAACCGGGGAGCCGCGCTGTGGCGGGTGTGGCTGGTGATGTAATCGTTTGCGGCCTCGCCTCTGTCGGAATGAGCTGACGATGGGGTCAAAGAATGTTTAGTCGGCGCTTCTGGTAGCGCCTGTGTAACTATCCGGTAGCAGTGGCGCGGGGATCCGGTAGCGCTTCGCAGGATCGCTTTCGTCCGTGACCGCAGGGGTCGCGGCAAGCGAGAGGGATCTTCTGCGGATGACGGATTACCGGTATGTGATGGGCCTGTTGGTGCAGGGATTGGCCTATGGGCAGATCGAGGCGATGGCGGGGTGTTTGCATCGGGCGATCGCCCGGGCCCGCCGAGCAGGTCGCCGCGCTGTCGGTCGAGGATCTGGATCGACTCTTCGCCGATGGCCGCAAGAACGTGGCCGGCGAGTTCGTGCCGGTGGATATCGACAAGGCCAGCGCGCACAACTGCGAGCTTCTCGTCCTCGACGACTTCCTGACCACGCCGATCACCGGTGAAGCCGCCGCTGAGCTGCTCACCATGATCGCCGCCCGCGAAGGCCGCGGATCCATCGTCCTGAACAGCCAATTCGATCCCGAAGACTGGTACCGATCCCTGCACGACGCCGTCATCGCCGAATCGATCCTCAACCGCATCGTCTCCACCGCCGAACTCGTCCGACTCGACGGCCCCAACATGCGACGACACCGCCACCAGGAGGCCACCACGTGACCACAGCGCCCGGCGCGGGGACCGCTACCAGATCCCCGCGCCCGTGCTACCACTTCCCTACACAGCCGCTACCAAAAGCCCCGGCTAGCACCTGGACTTCCCCAGATATTCCAGAGATTTGAATTTTTCTCTGGTAGACCTAGCACTTCTCTGGTAGTTCTTGCGCTCTAGTGGACCTATCTCCAGAAACGGGGGACGCGAGATGCCGGAAGAGACATTCGCCAGCGTTCAGATCGCGAGTTGTGATCTTCGGCCTCGAGGCTTTTCGGTGCGTCCGAGGCATTTGGGGCGGGTCGGCGCACTGGCGGTAGCGCTCGGCGCGGGGTCGATAATCGGGTGGTTGCCGACGGCCTTCGCCGACACAACGGCCTCCGACGCTTCGGACGCGCCGGGGCGTTCGTCTCCGCAGGCGGGCCCAGCGAGGATGGCGCCGACGAGCACCTCGCGAGCCGCGGGATCGGTGCAGCGTCCCTCGCGGCTGACGTCGGCGAGCAATTCGCCGTCTGCCGCCGGTCCAGGAGCGATGCGGCAGGGACGGCCGCGGGCGTCAGCGGTAGCTGTGGAAATCGACGTACCGACAGTGCCATCGTCGAAGGTCTCGGTGGCAACGAAGTTGTCGGGGGCGCGATCCGCCGCGGCCTCGGATCAGCTCTCGGCGCAGCCGGCCCCGGTTTCTCCTACCGCTGCCACGTCCACCATCGCCAAACTCTCCGCTTCGCCGGGGAACCCGATCGCCGACCTGGTCCGAATCTTCGTCGGCAATGGCACCGCGGACAACCCTAACGGCGGGCTGCTCTATGGCGACGGATTTTCCTATGACGCCGCAACGTGCGCCTCGGTGTGTGACGGTGGCGGCGCCGGCCTGGTCGGCAACGGCGGCAACGGCTACGGCGGCGGCAACGGTGGGGCGGCGGGCTGGTTCGGCAACGGCGGCGACGGTGG
>CALBET010000995.1 GCA_937888665.1 uncultured Acidobacteriota bacterium | reverse complement strand
CAACGCAGATCGGCCGGATTCAGCGTCGGTCGAATGCAGCGGGACTTTCACCACGGGCTGATAGGTCTGCGGCCGTCTCGTCTCATCCAGAGAGGTCGCAGATCTTCTTCGCGGGTGGCCTGTCCGGGCTGCTAGGGGAACAAGGCTCGGGAGCCAATCGCCGGTGGTCGCGTGGACGGGACAACAGCCCGTCCGGTATCATCCGGAACTTGAGTCTCGCCCCTGAGTCCACGCACCGCCGTGCGTTCCGCGCTGGCACGCTGAAGCCCATTGCCACGACGGTACGGGGACGCCGACCAAACCGAAAAGACCGGTCAGGCGTGCTCGGCAGCCACCGCGTCGCTCAGCTCGTTCCCGAAGCCGGGGGCCTCGGTCACGGCAATATGGCCGTTCTCGAAACGCTCAGGCGGTTCGATCGGATCGCCGCGCCAACCCACTTCACCTCATTGGAAGCAGTGCGACGCGCCACCGCCAGGCACCGCAGTGCGTGATGTCCGGCATCACGATGTCCACGACACGCGGCTGACAGAGGGGGCGTTTGGAGGCACCGGAGGACGGAGGAGAGAATGGACATGTCGGTTGACCTCCTGGCGTTCGGCCCGCACCCGGACGACATCGAAATAGGGATCGGTGGTACCGTGGCCAAACAGGCCCGATGCGGCCACCGCGTCGGGCTGTGCGACCTGACCCGCGGCGAGCTTGGCAGCAACGGCACCGTGGGCGAACGAGCGGCCGAAGCGGGTGCCGGTGCGGATGTGCTGGGCGCGGCGTGGCGCGAGAATCTCGAGTGGCCGGATGGCGAGATCGGTGGGCCCGACCAGGTACGACGCGCTGTTGAGATCTTGCGTCGCAGTCGTCCCGCGACCGTGCTCATTCCTCACTGGGACGACAGGCATCCTGACCACGTGGCCGCCAGTCACCTGCTGACGCGGGCGGTCTTCAAGAGTGGGCTGAGGAAATATGCCGCGCCGGGCGAGCCGTGGCGGCCGGATTGGGTGTGCTATTACTTCATCAACGAGACGGCCACACCGTCATTCGTGGTGGACGTGTCGGACGACTACGAGGCCAAACGGCAGGCGCTCGACTGCCATCGAAGCCAGTTCAACCCGGACACGGCCGGGGCGGCCTCGACCCGGCTGACGACGTCCCGTTTCCGGCAGTTGATCGAAACCCGGGACGCCGGTTTCGGGATTGCCGTTGGGGTGGCGTTCGCCGAGGGGTTCATCGTCAAAGAACCGATTCTTCGGTCGAACGTGATGAGATAAGTTCGGCGGCCGCGGGCTGCTCAAGGACGGTTCGTAGCCAATGAACGTCGGTATCGTCTGCTACGCGTCGGTTGGTGGAAGCGGCATCGTGGCGACCGAGCTCGCCAAAGCGCTGGCGGACCGCGGGCATCAAGTACGTCTGATCAGTACCGAGTTGCCGTTCCGGGGGCCCCAGTACCACGTCGGGCTCGCGTTTCACGCGGTACAAACGCCCGGTTATCCGCTGTTTCGCGAACCACAGTACCTGCTGTCACTGGCCAACAAGATCGTCCAGGTGAGTCGCGAGCACAACCTGGACATCATTCACGCCCACTACGCCATTCCGCACGCTGCCGCCGCCTATCTCGCCCGACAGATTCTGGCGAATGCCCCTGGCGTCAAGGTGCCTCGCGTCATCACCACGCTGCATGGGACCGACGTCACGCTGATCGGCAGCGATAGCTCGTACTCCGAGACCGCGGCATTCTGTATTGATCAGTCCGACGGGGTGACGGCCGTGTCCCGCAGCTTGCGCGACGACACCTATCGCCAGCTGTCCGTGCGGGCTGACATTCACGTCATCCCGAACTTCCTGGATTGCGGGATACATCGCCGGTCGTCCGATCCTGCGCTGCGCGCGCGGTTCACGGGGGGCGATGAGCGGGTACGGCTGATCGTGCACGTCTCGAATTTCAGGCCCGTGAAGCGAGCCGAGACGGTGGTCGACATCTTCGCGCGTATTCATACGCGGGTGCCGTCGCGGTTGCTGCTCGTTGGGGATGGGCCCGATCTCGACAAGGCCGGCCGCCGCGCGCGCGAGTTGGGGGTGGCCAACGCGGTGGAGCAGCTCGGGGAACAGGAGCAGGTCGTGCCATTGCTCTCACTCGCCGATCTGTTTCTCTTGCCCTCGGAGCAGGAGAGCTTCGGTCTGGCGGCGCTTGAGGCGATGGCCTGTCAGGTCCCGGTGGTCGCGTCGAGGGTGGGTGGCCTGCCCGAGGTGATTGACCACGAGGTGACCGGCTTCCTGCACCCGCCCGATGCCATCGACGCCATGGCCGACAGCGGGGTGACCCTGCTGACTGATGCCGCGCTGCACAAACGAGTCTCGGACGCCGCGCTGGCAAGCGTGTTGCAGCGGTTCTGCGCCAATGCCATCGTGCCGCAGTACGAGGCGTTCTACCGGCAGGTGATCGACCGACACTCGGCGGGGACGGCCACTCCGTCGTAGTCCCGCCTCCGCGGGTCCCCCTTCGCCGCCCCGGTGGAACGCTGCCGGTTTCCCCTCTCCTCCCGCCAGGCCCAGCGGACGCCTCGACGCCCCGGTGACCTGGTCGTCCCGATGACCGGGACCACCGAGGCGTCCAGAACCCGGGATATACTCGAATCACCATGCAAAATCGTGTGCTCGTGGGCTGCGGCCTGGCGGTGGGAGTTGGGCTTGTTGTGCTCTCGGCTCAGCCCGCGGACCGTGTCAGCGGTCGGACCGAACTGGGCCTGGTGTTGCGTCAGATCAACACCATCGGGACGTTCATGATGGCGACCGCGCATCCTGACGACGAGAACAACGGGGTACTGGCCCTGCTGAGCAAAGGCGAGGGTATCCGCACCACCCTCGTGACCGCCACCCGGGGCGATGGCGGGCAAAACGAGATCGGGCCCGAGCTGTCCGACGCGCTGGCGGCCTTGCGCACCGAGGAACTACTGGCGGCGCACCGGCTCGATGGCGCGGAACAGTACTTCACCCGGGCCGTCGACTTCGGCTATTCCTTCA
>CALBET010000994.1 GCA_937888665.1 uncultured Acidobacteriota bacterium | reverse complement strand
GACATGCGCGCCACGATGTCGAAAATGCTCAACCACGGCGCGCCCCAGCGCTCCCCCCTCGACCGGGTCGGTGCCGGCCCCGACCTCGTCCAGCAGGATCAGTCCCGGGATGGAGAGCCACCGATCCATGTCCACGATGTTGGAGATGTGGCCTGAAAAGGTGCTGAGGTTGGCGGCGATCGACTGCTCATCGCCGATATCGGCGAACACCGACCGGAACACGGGGACCCGAGAACCTGTCGCGACGGGGATGTGCAGCCCCGCTTGCGCCATCAGCGACAGCAGACCGGCGGTCTTTAGAGCCACCGTCTTTCCGCCCGTGTTCGGCCCGGTCATGACGAGCGCACGCGTGGGCGGGGTCATGATGATGTCCACCGGCACCGGCTCGATGGGATCGCCAGCTCCGGTTGTGTTCGCGAGTCGGCTGGTGACACCTGCCATCAGCAGTGGATGCCTCGCATCCCGAAGCTCCAGCGCCTGATCGTCGGCGATGGCTGGCTCTACGCCGCCGACGATGCCCGAGAACGACGCCCGTGCTTGCAGCACGTCGAGGTCCGTCGCCGCCGTCAGCGTGCGATGCAAGTCTGGGGCACGTCGGCGAAATGCCGTCGATAGCACCAGCAACACGCGCCGGACTTCATCACGTTCCTGCTCATCAAGTGCGACGATCTCGTTGTTGATGTCGACCGTACTCAACGGCTCGAGAAAGAGGCTGGCGCCGCTCGACGAGCTGCCATGTACGATGCCGGGGATCGCGGTGCGGTGCTCGGATCGCACGATCAACACGAAACGCCCGTTACGCTCGCTGACAACCTGTTCCTGTAGATACCGCGCGGTCTCGCGACCGCGCAGATACGCCTCCAGATTGCCTCGCAGGCGGTTGCGCTGTTTGCGAAGGCGCCCTCGAATCGTCTTCAGCTCAGGACTCGCGTCGTCCACCACCTCGCCGGACTCGTGAACCTTTCGGCGCACCTCCGCGCACTCGCGATCCCAGTTCGCCGACCCGCTAACAATCGCTGACAGCGCCGGGTACGGTCCCTTGGTCGCGGTCGTCACCGACTGGCAGACGCGCGCGACCGAGCCAAGGAAGTTGACCAGGCTGACGAGTTGCGCCGGTTCCAGCGGCTGTGCCTCGATGGCCAGCGCAGCCAGGGTCTTGTCCAGGTTCCGGGGCGCCTCGAGCGGCATCGGTCCGTTCGCCGCGGCGAACCGCACCGCCTCTGTCGTGTGGGCCAGCGCGGTTCGTACCGCGTGCGGGTCGGTCAGCGGGCGCAGCCTGGCCAGCGCCTCCGCTCCAAGCGGCGTCAAGGCGCAGCTCACTACCGCCTCGACGATCCGGTCGAACTCGAGGGTGGCGAAGGCTCCTGTCTGCATCGAAATCGGCGAATGCCGGGCAACCATTGTCAGCCGCTTTCATAGCCCTGCCTGACGATGCGCAGCCGGCGTGAGGCCGGGACGAGCGCGGCGATGACGGATCGAAGCGCTCCGCCAATCGCTCCGTCAGGCGGCGGGCAGGAGCGGATAGTGTGTTGAAGTTCGAGCGACGTCGCGCGTGCAGCGTCTCCCCACGGATCGTCTGCTCATGATCTGTGAACTGGACGCCCTGCGGAGAACCGAACTTAATAATCTAACACGGTCGCTGCACGCTGCTCAAGTTCTGTTGATCCGACTCGCCAACGCCGCCGCCCCGAATCCGTTGTCGATGTTGACGACCGCCACGCCGGGTGCGCAACTGTTCAGCATGGACAGCAGCGCCGCGACGCCCCCGAAGCTGGCCCCGTACCCGATGCTGGTCGGGACGGCGATGACCGGCGCCGAAATCAGTCCGCCGACCACACTTGCCAGTGCCCCGTCCATGCCGGCGACGACGATGACCACCCGGGCGTGTTCAAGTCGTGCCCGCTCCGCGAGCAGGCGGTGCAAGCCGGCCACACCGACATCGTACACGCGCTCAATCTGGTTGCCCATGACGTCGGCGGTGACGGCCGCTTCCTCCGCAATTGGCTGGTCTGACGTGCCGGCGGACGCAATGAGGATGGTGCCGCGCCCGATCGGCCCCGGCTCGTCGGCCGGGCTGATGTGGCTGATGATGCGCGCGCTGTCGTGAAACAAGGCCCCGGGAACTCGGTCGAGAACGGCCGTGTAGGCCTCAGCGTCGGTTCTCGTGACCAGCAGGCGGTGTCCGGCACCGACGATCGCGTGCGCGATTCTGGCGACCTGGTCCGGCGTCTTGCCCTGACCGAACACCACCTCCGGGAACCCCTGTCTCAGAACCCGGTGATGATCCACCCGTGCGATGCCCAGGTCCTCGAACGGCGCCACACGCAGCGCGTCAGAGAGCGCCGCCTGGGCGGTGTCCACCGCCAACGCGCCGCTGCGCACGTCCTCAAGAAGCGTTCTGATGTGTTGCGGTTGCATGCCGCGCCGGTGCGTCGGTTTCATCGGTGCCGGGTATCTGATCTATCTTACACACGCCCGCCGGGCGGCCTACGAGATGATTGTTGGCGCGATGGACACACCACCACCGGGTAGGGCCACGGGGGCGGCCCGATAGCCGCGCGGTGGCTGCAGCAAGCGAGAACAGATAATGACGACGCAGGCA
>CALBET010000993.1 GCA_937888665.1 uncultured Acidobacteriota bacterium | reverse complement strand
AGCGTAAAGCCCTCAATGCGGGGGTGCCGAAAGATCCGCTCGACGCTCAGGGTCTCGGGGTCGATCCGGGCCACGTTCGAGGTCGCCGCCGGTGTCTGGTAGTCGCCGTGGCCCGCCGCGAAGATGACCGAGCCGTCGGACGACATCCGGAGGTTGTCGGGCCTGAAGCCCATCGGCACTACCTCCTTCTGCACCGGCGCCAGGCCGCGCGAGAGCCGGGTTAGCTTCTCTTCACGCCAGCCGGCGATATAGAGCCACCGCCCGTCGGGCGAGATCTCCAGGCCGTTGGCCGTGGCGTCCTCGCTCCCGGGGACCTGCACCCAGCCCGGTCCCGAATGCCACTCCCAGACGTCGCCCGTGCGGAAGCTCGTTGCCGCGAAGCCGCCCTCCGGCAGCGCGACCACGGAATTGAGACCGAGCGCCTCGGGGGCCACCGCGCAGCCGACCCACGTGAGGGTCGGGGGCGTAGCGCGGGCGTCAACCTCGAACACCTCAAGCTGGCCTGAAGAAGGCGGGGAGGCAAGGGGGGACGTCTGTGATGCGCGCTCTGGTCAGTATGGCGCGCCACCGGATTCGGACCAAGCGTTGTAGGATCGGTGGTCGTCGGAAGGAGGAGCAGATGCTGACTCGCAGACACTTCATCAGGGATACGGCGAGCACACTGGCGGGAATGGTGGTCGTGGGCGGCGGGGTCGGAGGTGCGACGACCGCCGGTGCGCAGCCCGCGAGGACGGGCGTTGTGGTGGGCGGCCGCCGGGTCAAGACGGTGGACGTGCACGCGCACTGCGAGATCCCGGGGATCAGAGAAATGATGGGGGGAGCCCCGTCGCCAAATCGCGCGCTCACCATCGGCCCGGACCGTCTGCAGGAGATGAACGCACGGCGAATTGACGTCGAGGTTCTGAGTATCAATCCGTTCTGGTACGCGGTCGATCGCGTGCTCGCTCCCAGATTGATCCGAGCCCAGAACGAAGGGCTCGCGGCCGTCTGCGCGGCCGACCCCGATCGATTCGTGGGGCTCGCCACGGTGGCGTTGCAGCATCCGGACCTGGCGGCCGAGCAGTTGGAGGAAGGGGTCAAGACACTCGGGTTGCGTGGCGGCTCGGTCGGGGCGAGCGTCGGGAGCGAGGAACTGGCCTCCAGAAGATTCGACCCGTTCTGGGCCAAGGCCGAGGAACTGGACGTGCCGCTCTTCCTCCATCCGCAGGGCGTCCCCGAACTCGAAGCTCGGCTCCAAGGGAACGGCATGCTCGGCAACGTGATCGGGAACCCGCTGGCGACAACGATCGCGCTGTCGCACCTGATCTTCGAGGGCACGCTGGACCGATTCCCGCGACTGAAGCTCTGCGCGGCGCACGGCGGGGGCTACCTGCCGTCGTATGCCGACCGGTCGGACTATGGGTGTGGCACCTATGTGGGACTCGTCGCGGCGTTCGAGTCGCTGCTCGGCTACTTCCAGCCCGGGGAGCAGGCATCGGTCGTCATCACCACCTTCGAGGACGACGGCACGGCGCACGCCCGGGTCGTGCAGCGTCTGGACAGCGACGGCCGGCTCTACGTGTCCGCCAACCACTGGCCCCGCGCGTGGTATCGACGCGCCGTCGAGCATCCGAACGTGCGGGCGACGCTCGATGGCGAGACCCGCGCCTATCGCGTGGTCCCCGTTAGCGGGGCCGAGCACGACCGCGTCAATGCCGAGCACCCGCACGGCATCGTGTTCCGGGTGCTCACCGGATTCCCGCCGCGGCGCATCGTGCGACTGGATCCCCGCGAGGGTTCCTGATCGTCAGCGCCACAACCGCGAGGACCACCCTTCGGCCCTCGGCTTGCCCGAGTGGACCCGCTGCTCAGCGCATCTTTCCCAGGTGTTGGCAGGCATCGCCAGGCGCATCATTCCGCCGCCGCCGGTGGCGTCGGCTCCGGGTGTCCGGCCATGGCGTCGAGCAAGGTGCTCGCCGTGACGAGCACGATGGGCCCGAGCACCAGGCCCACGAAACCGAAGGCGCCGATGCCGCCAAGCAGGCCGATGAACACGACCAGTCCGCTCACCGACGTACGCCCGCTCAGCAGGACCGGCCGCAGGACGTTGTCCACCGCGCTGATGAGGCCGGCCCCGACGCCGATCAGGATGAGCCCGCGGACCCAGTCTCCGGACAGCAGCCACCACACCGCCAGCGGCGTCCAGACCAGAGCCGCGCCCACGACGGGGAGGAGCGAGCTCACGAACATCGCGAAGCCCCACGCCACCGGAACGCCGACGCCGAGCGCCCAGAAGGTCAGTCCGCCGATGATCCCCTGCACCGCCGAGACCGTCAGCCCAGCCCCGACGCTGGCAATGACCATGTCTCGTGTGTCGGCGATCAGCCGATCGCGTTCTTCCTCGCGAAAGGGCAGGAGATGACGAATCACGTCGCCCATCCGGGGGCCGTCTCGTAGGAGGAAGAACAGCGCGAACAGCATGACAAAGAGGCTGCCTAGCGTCGTCGCGATATTCGCCGCCACCCCGCCCAACCTCGGCGCGAGAAACGTCACGGCGGTCTGGGTCGCCTGATTCAGCAACTGTGTCGGATCTTCGGGCAGCGCCACCGGGCTGCGCTCGCGTAGGAAGTTCCACGCCAGCTGCACGCGTTCGGGCGTCGCCGTCTCTGGCAGCGTCCTGATGAACGCGACGGCCCTGGGGATGTCGTTCGCGAGGACCGACAAGAGGGTCGCCAGGGGTCCGACGATGAGGACCGCGGCGACCAGGGTCGTGACCAGCGCCGCCCGCGCCGACCCGATGCGGCGCAGCAACCACCGCTGCAGCGGATACATCGTCAGCGCGAAGATCGCGGCCCACGCCAGCGGCGCCAGGAACGGCCGGATCACGGTGAAGGCGAGATATCCGACCAGCAGGACGACACCGTAGAACAACAGCTCCCCGAACCGATCGGGGTTGAAGCGAATCATCGACTGAGTCTCCCCTCCACGTGACCCCAAGCCGCGATGATACAAGTCAGCGGGCGCGGGGCGAGGTCTCAAGAGGCGATGTCGGCGCATGGAAAGGCGCTCGCCAGGGGGCCCTTCTCTTCCTGTTTCGTGTTTCTTCCCGCGGCGACGCATTGTCTCTTGGTGTTGACGACAGTATGTCCGGCGTAACCGTGCCGTCGCAAGGGGTGGAAAGTGGCGGTCGCCAGAAACACGATGGCGTGTCGATCCAGAGGATGACAGACGGTATCAGACCACCTGGGGACCCTGTCGGGCGGGGGAGTACGGGGTCCGACTTCTCTGTCACTTCCACAGTTTGGTGATGGCTAGCAGATCAGTGATGCGCTTGGAGAAGTTGACCAGCTTGAGTGTGCCCCCTTGACGGCGCACCGTCCTGTATGTCCGGACGATTTCTCCGAGACCCGCACTGTCGACGTCCTCAAGTACTCGTGTCTCGAGCGTCATGGATACTCTCCCCACTCGCGGGCGGAACTCCATACTGGCACTACGGTACCCACCGTCAGCGGCTGGGCACGAGGCGCTGGAGTTCACACGCAACTCGACTCGCGTATTGGGCTTGATTCAGTTTCGTGGACGGGTTGACTATGCTGCCAGCGTGTTCCTCCGCCGTTCAAACTTGGCCGGACTGATCTGGCCGAGGGTCGAGCGGGTGCCAGCGGTCAGGGCCATGGTCTGATGGTGCCGTGAGGGGTCATTCTACGTCCACGAGGTCACCAGCTCCACCTTCCCGCGCTGCGGTGACGACCCTCCAATCGCGTCGGCCGACGGGTTGGACCCGGCGGTGCCGAAATTCTTTCGGCTTCGTGGGTTTTTCCCTTGACACGTTTTCGGGGTCCACTTTCCTGTGTTCCGCAGCCCTACCAGCATGCGGCACCTGCCGCACAGACAGCCCGGCTGCGGCAGGTTCTCGAACCTGGAGACGACGATTGAGGCCAGGACGGCGTTCGGTCGGCACGGGTCCATCCACGAGGTCGAAAAGGGTGGGGGTTACCATCGGTTCATGGCACACGATGACTTGCCCCACCATTCGTTTCCCGCGCCGTCGACATCACCCGGGCACCAGCGCCAGGCCGAGACGGCGGCCCTCGGCGACGCCATCGCGGAGCTGGCGTCACGCATCCAGGCCGCGACCTACGAGCTGCTCGTGATGATCCGCGAGTTCGACGCGCGCGAAGGCTGGGGAGGCGGCTTCGCCTCCTGCGCCCACTGGTTGAACTGGCGCACAGGTCTCGCCCTTGGCGCGGCCCGGGAAAAGGTGCGGGTGGCGCGAGCCCTGGGCGAACTCCCGCGTCTGAGTGCCGCGATGCGCCGGGGGGCGATCTCCTTCTCGAAAGCCCGAGCGCTGACCCGGGTCG
>CALBET010000992.1 GCA_937888665.1 uncultured Acidobacteriota bacterium | reverse complement strand
GTCGGCCGCCGTCGATGCGAGCCGCAGACCCCGCAGGTGCGCCGCGTGCGATGGCGCTGGGTTCGGGTGGCAGGCGCGTTCCTCCACACTCCTGGGGCACGCGGTTCCCCATGTGATCGACGGGATGCCAATGTCGACGACGCTCGACTTGTTCAACGTCAACCTGGATCCGCGGCATGCGAGGCTTCTGGAAGGAATCAGCGCGCTGGTCCGTGCCGGACTTGGGGACTTGCCGATTGGCACCAGATGCCGGGATCTGGCTCCCGAGAACGCGGGCCGTGTCTGGGCTGCGGCGTTGGCGGGACTACACTTGGCAGAGGCTCGTTACGCGTTCCAGTTCGACGAGGATGTTCAGATCGCCGCCGCGCCTCTGCTTTCTGCCGTCGCTCGGGACTGCGAGCTGTCTGTACTCTTCAACGCCGAATGACCACTCTCTACGCGACCCTATTGGGCCACGCCACGCTCCTGGTAGAGGGCGAAGGCGCCGTGCTCTGCGATCCGATCCTTGGCGACGTCGTCTCCGGTGCCGGCAACGTAATTGACCCACCCCGCCGGATCGATCCCGCTCGCCTGCCTCCGCTGGATGCGGTCTTCATCTCCCACCATCACTCGGACCACTTCTGTCTCGTTGACCTCTCGCACGTCCCGGGAGCGCGACGCCTGCCGATCTTCGCACCGGAAGGATCCCCGGTTCTGGCAGAGCTGAGGTCGGCGGGCTACGATGTGAGGCCGCTGCGCGTCGGGCAGACGGTGGGGGTCGCCGGCATGACGGTCACGGGAACACCATCCTCGGTGGCGTTTCCCGAGTTGGGCCTTGCATTCCGACGGGGCAAAGCGTCGCTTTTGAATCTGGTTGACACGGTATTCCACGACCATCTGAGCTCGCTCCGGGAGTTGCTTCCACACCCCGGGCTACTCTTGGCTCCCTTTCAAGCAGGCGGCTATATGAGCCTGCTCCCGCTGCGTGTCGGTGGCCCGCCCGCGGGGCTGGCCGATGCGATCACAGAGTGGTCGTCCGAGTACCTCACTGAGCTGGTCCAAGACATTGAGGCCCTGGGACCATTGCATGTCGTTCCGTTCGCTGACGGTATCTCCTACGTCGAACGGGCCATCAATCGGTGGCACTTTCCTCTGCCTGACGCCGTGTTCCTAGGAGCCCTTCGTCGCCGCGGCATCGCCGCGACCGAAGCCACCGCGGGCGCTTGCTACTGCGTGACGGAGTCCGGCGTGGAGCGGGTCACGAGGCACCGCGGCCTCGTCACGATTGACGGCGCGGCGGTTGACCGCTCCTTTGACCCAAGAGGGGTTATCAACGACACACCGCGCCCATGCACGCAAGATGTGGTTCCAGTCGATGGACTGTCTATTCTGTTGGGTGCGATTTCGGAAGCGGGGCCGCTCGACGACGCGGTCGCGGAAGCGTGTCGCGACTGGTTTCTAGATCTGTGCGACGCACCGGAAGAGTGGCGATATGTGACCCTCGCTCCCGGCCCCCGGATCCACGACGTGCGGTCGATGCCCATGCCGGCACGCGCTCGGGCCTACGGAATCCGCGTCCACGCCCGCGACCTGCTCGCTGTAGTGGCCGGCCGGATCTCGCTGGAACAGATCATGCTCAGTGGAGCCTATCGCTACTACTCGCCCCGTTCGGTCGACTCGCTCGAG
>CALBET010000991.1 GCA_937888665.1 uncultured Acidobacteriota bacterium | reverse complement strand
CGGTTCGGCTGGGCGGTCACGGTGGTGGGCGCCGTCCTGACGGCTGGAGGGTGTACGAGCGCATCGTCGGAACCGGGGCGTGGTTCAGCCGTCACATTCAGACCGGTCGCCACCGTACAAGACATCATGCTGTCGATGGTCGACCCGGACGCGGATGTTGTGTGGGAGTCGGTGGCCACGATCGTCACGCACGAGGGAACCGAGGAACGGCGTCCTCGAACGGACGAGGATTGGGCGCGGGTGCGGCACGGCGCTGTGAGGCTTCTCGAGGCGACCAACCTGCTGCTCATTGAGGGGCGCCCGGTCGCGGCGCCCGGTATGGAGTCAGAGAACCCCGACATCGAGCTGCACCCGGAGCAGATCGAGGCGTTGATCATGAAGGACCGGGCGACCTGGAACCGGCTCGTCGGCGGTCTCTTTGACGTGGCCCAGGTCATGCTGAACGCCGTTGACGCCAAGGACCCCGACATGCTGTTTGACAACGGCGGACCGTTGGATCGCGCCTGCGAGAACTGTCATCAGAAATACTGGTACCCAGACGCCATCGCGCACCCGCCGGTTCCCGGGCCCGCCCCTGTGGCGGGCGCGCCTGGTCCGAGCACCGGCACCGGCACCGGCACGATACAGGGGGCCGTCCACCTGAGCGGGAAACTGCCCGGCAACTCAGTGATCCGGATGGGGGTCGACCCGGCGTGCGTCCAGCTCACCACGGGCCGGCAAATGGTGCAGGAGGCGGTGTTGACCGCACCTGACGGGGGTCTCGCCAACGTCTTCTTGCAGTTGGAGGGTACGTTTGCCCAGACACCGGTTCCGGTGGAACTGGTCGTGGTGGATCAACGCGACTGCATCTTCGCACCGAGGGTCGTCGGGGCGCGCGTCGGTCAGTCCCTACAGTTCATGAATAGCGACGACCTGTTCCACAACGTGCACAGCCTGACCGCGACGACGAATACCTTCAACGTCGGCCAACCGCTGAAAGGGATGGTCTACGAGACCCGTCTGGAGAAGGAGGATGGGATGCTCCAGATCAAGTGCGACCGCCACCGCTGGATGACGGAATACGTGGGCGTGGTGTCGCACCCCTATTTCGACGTCAGTGACCGGACCGGGACGTTCAGCATCGAGAATGTGCCGGCCGGCACACACACGATTCAGGCCTGGCATGAGGTCTACGGCACGCTCACGCAGACGGTGACAGTGGAAGCCGGCGCCGTCACATCGGCCGATTTTGTCTATCCAGAGGCGACGAAGTAACCGTTGCGCTCCTCTTGCCTGGGTCGGCGAGCCCGCGCCCGTCGGTTCCACGCGCGCCTGGAAGTCGAAGACAGGTCTGCCAGGCCACTGACACGCAACTCAAGCGTCAGGTCGCCCTGAAGATTGGGCCTGACGCCTTCGCGGACGACCCGGATCGGCTCGCGTAGGGACGCCGGTCACGGGCGCGCCAGCGGCCGGGCCGTTCCTGGTGACCTACTGTTGCGCCGTCTCTGCCTGTTCCGCGACGCGTTCTCCGGCCAGCATGCCCGGCATCGAGTAGTTGCCCTCGTGACAGGCGTACTCGAAGATGGGTTCCGGGTTGAGGACCAGCGGCACGGACGCCGTCCATGGGCTCGTCCAGGTTTCAGGATCGGTCACCGTGAACTCGTAGAGCAGCGTGCCGGCGTCCACGCGGGTCAGGCGCTCGACCAGACGCATGCTCTCGGTCGTGCCACGCCACTTCCGCTTGTCGGCGAAATTCTTCGTCTCGATGACGAGTGTCTCCCCCTCCCAGGAGCCCCTCGAATCCCCAGACCACAGGCGCACATCGGCATCGACATGCGGACGGCTGTCCAGCGGAACCACGCGCGACGTGTTGACCATCTCGGTCATGATCACCACGTGGTC
>CALBET010000990.1 GCA_937888665.1 uncultured Acidobacteriota bacterium | reverse complement strand
GGCGGGCCCGTCGGACCCGAGCGACGCCAGGGTGCCGGTCGCGCCGCCGAACTGCAGCACCAGTGCGTCGTCGAGCGCGGTCACGGTGCGGGCGCGCACGCGCGCCAGCGCGTCGAGCCATCCAGCCGCTTTCAGTCCGAACGCGACGGGTGTGGCCTGTTGCAGCCAGGTGCGGCCGGCCATCGGGGTGTCGGCGTATCGCCGCGACAGGTCCGCGGCCGCCTCGGAAGCGCGCGCGATGTGGTCGCAGACCACCGGCACCGCCGCTCGCAATTGCAGCACCAGCCCGGTATCCATGATGTCCTGGCTGGTGGCCCCCCAGTGCACGTAGCGCGCCGCCTCGGGGTCCATCGACGCGACCCGCGCCGTGAGGTGGCGCACCACGGGAACGGCAGGGATGCCGACGTGGGCTACTTCCGCCGCGATCGCCGCCTGGTCGTAGAACTCGGCCCGGGCGGCCGCTCGGATAGGCGCGACACAACTCGCGGGCACGACCCCGACCGCCGCCTCGGCCTCGGCCAAGGCGGCCTCCACATCCAGCAGGGCCTGCAGCTGAGCCGGCGCAGAAAAATGGGCCGCAACGCGGTCGTCGCCGAGCAGGCGGTCATGTATGCGGGTCATCCTCTTGGACGGGGCTGCGCCCCGAACCCCCACGCGGCCGCTCCGCGGGGACCCCTGAATGCGCGCCCTGATCTTCTTTCCGCGCGCTCCTGAGGGGCTCTGGCCTCACACATCGAAGAAGACCGTTTCTCGCGAGCCTTGCAGCGCGATATCGAACCGGTAGCGTCCTGCCTCTTCCCCGACGCCGATGAGCGTCGCGCGCCGATCGGGGGGCACGCGCATCAGTGTCGGGTCGCGCTCGTTCGCCGGCTCGTCATCGAAATACACGCGGGTCACCAGGCGGGTCAACAGCCCCCTCGCGAAGAGGCCGACGACGAGATGCGGCGCCTGTAGCCGGGCGTCCGGCCCCGGCACCGGGCCCGGCTTGATCGTCTCGATGGCAAAACCACCGTCACTGTCGGTGGCCACGCGCCCGAACCCGCTGAACCCATCCACCGGCTCGACGCCATCTGGGGTCTCTGGATGGGTCCAGCGCCCGTCCGCATCGGCCTGCCAGACCTCGATGAGCGCGTCTGACACCGCTCCGCCCTGGCCGTCACGCACTGTCCCCGTCACCGTGATCCGCGGGCCGGGCGTGCCCGGCAGCGGCATCGTCACCGGACCTCGCTCGGGGAGAAGCACCCCGAAGAACGGGCCGATCGTCTGCGAAGGGGTCGGCCCGCGCATCCTACTGTCCGGTTGGCGTGGCGTCCCGGCCACGCAGCACGATGTCGAACCGATACCCGAGCGCTCTCGCCGGCTCGGTCAACGCCAGATCGAACGCCGAGACCAGACGCTGTCGCGCCCGCTCGCTCGGGATGCTGTTGAAGATCGGGTCGAGCGCCAGCAACGGGTCGCCGAAGAAGTACATCTGAGTCACCAATCGCGTGAGAAAACTCTGTCCGAACACGGAGACATGCACGTGGGCCGGCCGCCAGGCGTTGTGGTGATTGTTCCAGGGGTAGGCCCCTGGCTTGATGGTCACGAACCGATAGCGCCCCGCCACGTCCGTCAGCACCCGGCCCGCACCGCTGAAGTTGACGTCCAGCGGGGCATCGTGGGTGTCGCGCGCATGGGCATAGCGGCCCGCCGCGTTGGCCTGCCAGATCTCGACCAACGTATCCGGTACCGGCCGTTCATCCTCGTCGATGACCCGGCCCGCGATGATGATCCGTTCTCCGAGCGGCTCACCCGAGTGCTGTTGTGTCAGATCGTGGTCCAGCGCCCCGATCGCCTGGTCGCCGTGGGCCGGTCCGGTAATCTCGGACAACGTCTGAGGCACGATAACGAGCGGCTGCGTGGGATGACGCAGCGCAGTGCTCCGATAGGCGGGAGTGTCGTTCGGCGGCACCTCATCGGTCTGCGGCCGTCGATACCCGCGCGGCTCGATGTTGTTCGTCGGCACGCCCCCAGACTCGCTCCTTTGGATCACGCCGCCAATCGTACAGCCCGTCCACGGCAGCGTCCACCCGGAGCGTCCGAAATTGCCTTAAACTCTGTGGACATGCCAACACTGACAGTTGAAGGATACGGAACGTTCGACGTCCCCGTGAACAAGAGACTCGTCCTGGCCCTCGAACAGGACGCGAAGGTCGATGTGATGCACGCCTGCGGCGGCAACGCCCGATGCACGACGTGCCGGGTCGAGTTCATCGAGGGCGAGCCGACGAAGACCACCGCGGCCGAGAAGGCCTGTCTCGAGGCGAGGGATCTGACCGGCGTACGGCTATCGTGCCAGATCTTGTGCGACCAGGACATGAACGTGCGTGCGGTCAGCCGCCTCGAGGGCACCGGCCGTCCCGACGCGGGCGGCACCCCCGCGGAGGAGATCACGCCACCTGCCGAGTGGGTGTGAGTCGCTCAGACGGGGGTGCCCTGCGGCGAGCGGTCCGGCAGCTTCCGCGATCCGTTCGGGCACCGCTGGAACATCGGGCATCACATCGAGGAGGTGACCCCGGAAGAGATGCAGCGCCGGTATACCGAGATGTTGCAGGACGACTAGTACTACTTTGTCAGATCGTTAAGACGTTCGAGAAAGACCTG
>CALBET010000989.1 GCA_937888665.1 uncultured Acidobacteriota bacterium | reverse complement strand
GTCATCAGCACCGTCTCGCCCCCAGGCATGGTGCGGTTCGGGTTGGCCCCCGCATCGATGAGCCGTTCGAGCATCGGCGCGTCACCATTCTCGGCCGCGAGCCAGACCGGGCTGACACCGTGCCGATTCGCGGCGGTGACGTCGGCGCCAGCGTCCAGCAACAGGTCCACCATCTCTGGTCGCTGCTCGTGCACGGCCCATTGCAGCGCCGTGGAACCATCACCCATGCGGGCGTCGACATCGACCGTGTCCTCGAGCCTGGCGCGCACGGCGTCGACATCGCCGCTGCGCACGGCATCAATGAGCGGCGAGTCGGTCTTCGCCAGGGCGGGTGCCGGGGTCGACCATGAGAGGCCGACGACCAGGACGAGCGGTGCGATGTGCGGCGGTTTCATTCCGATCTCCCAGCGGCCCTGAAGGGCCTTGCTACCCAAACCGGAACCCCTCGAGCCTTCAGCCTACCCCTTGAGCCAAGGCCCAAGGCGCGCACACGCGCGCCTCGCGGACTCGGAGTGTGGCTTTGGGGGCCCGCGTAGCGCCCGCGGGGGTTCGGGGCACCGCTCCGTCAAGTCAAAGCTCGGCCAACCGCCCGGTGCTGTCCGACACGCGGTCGACGTGGGCGCCCACCTTGTCGAGCAAGCTCACACCCAGATTCATGAACGGGGTGTCGAGCTCATACTGCATGTGGCGTCCGCCGGCGAGCTGTCCGCACCCGCCGCCGACGAGGGTGACCGGCAGGTTGTAGGGCGTGTGATGGTCGCCGTCCCCCATGCCGGTTCCATAGAGCAGAATCGCGTGGTCGAGCAGGGTGCCATCGCCATCTGGCGTGTTGTGCATCTTCTCGACCATCCGCGCGAAGAGCGACATCTGGTGCGTGTTGATCTTCGTGTACTGCTCGATGTTGTGCGGGTCGAGCTGATGGTGCGACACGCTGTGGTGCGCCTCCGGCACCCCGATGTTGGGATACGTGCGCCCGCTGAGCTCGCGCGCCATCTGCGTACAACTCACGCGGGTGACATCCGCTTGATAGGCCAGCACCAGCATGTCGAACAGCAACGACACATGCTCGTCATAGTCCTCGGGCACACCACCCGGCTGCGCCACCGGCGGCAGCGGGGTATCGGCGTTGCTCTGCTCGGCCCGCTGAATCCGCCGCTCGATGTCCCGGACGGCATCGAGATATTCCTCGACCGACGACCGGTCGCGCAGACCCAGCCGACGCTCGAGACGACCGATGCTCTCGGTCACCGAGTCGAGAATGCTGCGGTCGGTCCGCATCTGAGCCAGTCGCGCCTCGACGCTGCCTCCGTCGCCGAACAGACGCTGGAACACCACCCGCGGATCACGCTCGTGCGGCAGTGGCGTGGTCGCGGTACGCCAGGAGGTCGAGTTCTGATACGTGCAGCTATAGCCGTTCTCGCAGTTGCCCACCGTGAAATTCGACTCGGTGGTCAGCTCGAGCGAACGCAGCGACGTATCGGCCCCCAGCGTGTCGGCCGCGTACTGATCGATGGTCTTCCCGGCCGCGATGTCCGCCCCCTCCGTCCGTTTGGGCAGCACGCCGCTCAGCCAGCCGCCGTGGGCGCGGGTGTGTACGCCGCCGCCCTCGTTGGTGCTCACGAGCCCCCGGTTGCTGAGGCCGCTGACCACCACCATCTGGTTGCGATACGGCTCGAGCGGCTTGAGAATCGGGGACATCTCGAAGCTCCGCCCGCCACCGCCGGTCGGATGGAAATTCGGTAGGAACATGCCGTTCGGCGCGTACACGAACCCCAGTCGCGGAAGCGGATTGGCGGCGGTGCGGGCCGTCGCCGTCAGGGCGGGCGCCATGGCGTCGAGGAACGGCAGGGCAACAGTGGCACCGATCCCTCGGAGCACGGTACGGCGCGGAAGCGCCTTCTTGGTCACGATCATGACTCGCTTCTCCTGTGCAAGAACGGATAGCTGTTCACAATGCCGACGATGATGGCGTGCATCCCGAAGTCGTCTTCGGACGCATCACGCACGATGCGTCGCACGGCCGGCATGTCGTAGTAGTCGAGGCCGCGGCCAAGCGCGTACGTCAGCAGTTTCTCCGTCACGGTGGTGGCGAACCGGTCGGGTCGCTCGACCAGCGCGGCTCGGAGTTCGGCCACGCCGTCGAACGCCGTGCCATCCGGCAACACGCCGGACGTATCCAACGCGTTGAACGACTCGTCCACCTCGCGCGACCGCCCAATGGCGTCGAAACGCTCCAGGGCGAAGCCGGCCGGGTCGATCATCGAGTGACACGCCGCGCAGACGGGATTGTCGCGATGCGCGGACATCCGTTCGCGCATGGTCGCCATCTTCGCCTGGGTCTTCTTGTCGTTCAGCGCCGGAATGTTCGGCGGCGGATCCGGAGGCGGCGTACCCAGGATGTTGTTCAGAATCCACTTCCCTCTGAGCACCGGCGACGTGCGGATCGCGTGCGACGTCAGCGTCAGAATACTGCCGTGGCCCAACAGCCCCCCGCGGGGGCTGTCAGCCGGCAAACGGACCCGGCGGAAGTGACTGCCTTGAACGTTCGGAATGTCGTAGTGGTCTGCCAACCGTTCGTTCAGAAACGTGTAGTCGGCGGTCAGCAGCTCGAATACGCCACGATCGTCGCGGATGACGCTGTCGAAGAACCGCTCGGTTTCCTGCAGCATCGCCTGGCGCAACGTCTCATCGAACGCCAGCGCATACGGGTCACCCGGCCGCACCACTTGCTCCAAGTTGCGAAGCTGCAGCCACTGACCGGCAAAGTTACTCGTGACCGCGTGCGACCGCGGGTCTGCAATCATTCGGCGCGTCTGCTGTTCGAGGACCGCCGGGTCGCTCAGCGCCCCGCGCTCCGCCAGTGTCAGGAGCTCGTCATCAGGGATGCTGCTCCAGAGAAAGAACGAGAGCCGTGAGGCCAGTTCGAGGTCTGTCACCCGATACGGCGCGGCCGGGGCTGTCTCGGCCGGGTCGGCCTCGATGCGCACCAGGAACTCCGGACTCACCAGCAACCGACGCAATCCCAACTCGATCCCCGCGTCGAAGCTGCCCCCATCCTCACGGCCCATCTCGTAGAAGTCGAGCAGCACCGCGAGATCCGTCTCAGCCACCGGCGCTCGATACGCGCGACGTGCCAGCGTCGAAAGAATGGTCCGAGCGCAGCCCGGTTCGTCAGCCGGGGTGGCCGGACGGCAAATAAAAATACGCTCCCGGCTCGGGGTCTGACCCGGACCTCGGGGATCGTGTGGCCCG
>CALBET010000988.1 GCA_937888665.1 uncultured Acidobacteriota bacterium | reverse complement strand
AGCGGGGCATGTTCCTCGCCGTGTCGAACGAGGCGATTATCGAGGAGGGAGATCAGCAGGTCGTCTACGTGGAACAGCACCCGGGCCATTACGTGCCGCGCGAGATCCACACCGGGCTGACGGGAGAGCTGTACGCCGAAGTGCTGGACGGTCTGGAGGCCGGCGACCGCGTGGTGACGTTCGGCAGCTTCTTCATCGACGCGGAACACAAGCTGAAGAATACCGAGCAGAACGCAATGAGCAATGCTCACCTCCATCATTGAGCGCGTCATTCGTTTCAGAGTCCTGGTGTGGGCTCTCGCGGTCACCGGGCTCATTGCGAGCGTGTACGTGGTCCGGACCGCCTCCCTCGACGCCATTCCTGACATCTCCGATCCGCAGGTCGTGATCTACGCGAAATGGCCCCGCAGCCCCCAACTCCTTGAATCGCAAGTCACCGAACCGCTGATCCGCGCGCTGACCGGCTCGCCCGGCGTCGAGTCGATCAGGGGTACGTCCCATCTGGGGTACGCGTTCATCTACGTGATCATGAGCGACGCCTCCGGCCGGCAGGCGGTCGAGCAGCTCGTCGCGGAGCAGATCGACGCGCTTCGCCCTCGGTTGCCGAGCGACGCGGTGGTGACCCTGGGACCCAACGCCAGCAGCCTCGGCTGGATCTACCAGTACGCCATCGTCGACCCGGAGCGGGCCTGGGATCTGCGTGACCTGCGCCTGCTGAACGAGAACAGCATCATCCCGACGCTCGAACGCACACCGGGCGTGGCCGAGGTGGCCTCCGTCGGCGGGCTCGAGAAGCAGTACCAGCTGAAGATCTTTCCGCCGCTGCTCGCGGCCACGGGGGTGTCGCTGCGACAGGTCATTACCGCGCTTCAGGACATCTCGCAGGAGGTCGGGGGACGCACGATCGAAGTGACAAACCGCGACTATCAGCTCCGCGGCGCCGTGGCTGGGACCGACGTCGACCAGCTCGAGTTCATCATCGTCGGACGCCGGCCCGACGGCCGGTCGGTGCAGCTGCGCGACATCGGTCACATCCAGGTGGGCTACGACCTCCGGCGCGGAATCGCCGATCTCGACGGCCTGGGGGAAGTCGTCGGCGGCATCGTGATCATGGAGCAGGATCAGAACGTCCTGGCCGTGACACGCACTCTCGAACAGCGGCTCGAGGAGGTCGGCGCGTCACTGCCGGAAGGGCTCGAGGTCGTCTCGACCTACGACCGGTCGGCGCTGATCTGGGACACCCTGACCAGTTTCATCAGCGCGCTCGCCTTTGAACTGTTCGTGGTGATCCTGGTGATCATCTGGGCGCTCCGAAACGTGCGGGCGGCCGTCGCCCCGGTGTGTGTGCTCCTGCTGGGCACGCTGTTCACCGTCTTGCCGATGACCGCACTTGGCCAGACGATCAACCTGCTCTCGCTGGCCGGCCTGGCGATCGCCATCGGCGAAATGGCGGATGCCACGATCGTCATCGTGGAGAACTGCACGGCCGCGCTCGCCCGGCAGGTCGACCGCAGCCCCGAGGCCACGCGGCGGACAATCATCCAGGCGACCGCGCAGATGACGCGGCCGCTGCTGTTTTCGTTGCTCATCATCGTCGCGTCGTTCCTGCCGATTTTTTTCCTCGGCGAGCGCGAAGGCCGCCTGTTCGATCCGCTCGCGTACAGCAAGACCTTCGCCATGGTCTTCTCGACGCTCCTCACGTTGTTCCTGCTGCCCGTCATCATTATCTGGATATTCAAGGACACGCGGCCGGCGCCAACGACGGACCGGGAGCACGCCTCCGTGCGGCTGTACCGCCGGATGCTCGGGTCGACGATCAGGCACCGGTACGCATTCACTGCCACCGGCATCGTCGTCCTCGCGGCCACGATCTGGCTCGCGGCCGGGTTCCAGAAGGACTACATGCCGGAGATGGACGAGGGCTCCATTCTGTACATGCCGACCACGCTCCCCGGTCTGCCCACGCAGGAGGCCGGCTGGATACTGCAGCAGATCGACCGCAAGCTCGCCGAATTCCCAGAAGTCGATCGTGTCTTCGGCAAGCTCGGGCGCGCGGATACCTCGACCGACCCTGCGCCGATGACCATGATCGAGACCACCGTGCGGTTGAAGCCGCGATCCGCGTGGCGGGAGGGGATGACGAAGGACGCGTTGCTGGTCGAGATGGACCGGGCGCTGCAGATCGTCGGATACGTCAACGCCTGGACACAGCCGATCGCCGGACGCGCCATGATGCAGGACACGGGGATTCAGACGGACGTCGGCATCAAGGTCACGGGGCCGGACGTGACGCTGATCGAGGGCTTGTCCAATCAGATCGCGGCGCTCTTGCGGGAGGTGCCGGGGACGCAGTCCGTGCTCGCCGAACGTATCTCGAAGGGCTACTACGTCGATGTCCAGCAGGACCTGCGGCGGATGGCCGAGCACGACGTGACCGTCGACGAATCGATGCTGACGATCCGTCATGCCATCGGCGGCGAGAACGTGACCAGCATCCGGCAGCCGGACAACTCCGCGATACCCCTCGCCCTCCAGTACTCTCCGGAGTACCTGGACACGCTCGAGAAGCTGCGAACTGTGCCGGTCGTGACCGGCGACGGTCGCTCGGTGCCGCTCGGACAGATTGCGGAGGTCTCGGTACGCCAGATGCCCGAGATGATTCGCAACGACAACGGCGCGCTAGCCGGGTACATCTACGTCGACCTCGAGGGTGTGACGGCGACCGATTATGTGACTTCGGCGCGCGCGTTCCTTGCCGACAACCTCGAATTGCCCACCGGCTATTCGGTGGAGTGGACCGGCACCTATCGCTACGCGGCGGAGGCCCAGCGTCAGCTCCTGTACATCGTGCCCTTCACCCTGGTCATCGTCTTCGCGCTGCTCATGATGGCGTTCCGCTCGGTGCCCAGCAGCCTGCTGATCATGTTCTCGGCGCCGTTTGCCCTCGTGGGTGGCCTGCTGCTGCAGTGGACGCAGGGCTACCCCATGACGACGGCGGTGATTATCGGGTACATCTCGCTGCTCGCCGTGGCGGTCCAGACCGGCATCATCATGGTGGAATTCATCCACCAGGCGTTGGTCAACCGAACCGAAGGCCAGTCCTATGCGGACGCGGTGATGGCGGGGTCCGTGGCGCGCCTGCGACCCAAGCTGATGACCGTCGCCACGACGGTGCTTGGCTTGATTCCGATCATGCTGTCGACGGGCGCCGGCATGGATATCACCCAACCGATCGCGACGCCGACCTTCGGGGGGATGCTCAGCTCGACGGTCTACGTCCTGTTCCTCATTCCGTGTCTGTTCGTCATTGGCGAGGACATCCGTCACCTACGCCTGCGACGGGCCGCCGTACGATGAGCGGGGGTGGAGTCGCGGCTGGCCGGCGAGCCGGTCACCGGTGTGGAAGACGCGCACACCCATCGGCGCTGCCGCGGACGGGGCGGATTGCGCTCCGATTCACCTTCTAGCGGGCCCCGCGCTCACCGTTGGCAACTCATCACCGCTGAGTGTCTCTTTTTCGAGCAGCCGCTCCGCGCCCTCGACGAGCGCATCGCGGTTCGCCTCCAGGCTGCCGACCGCGTCCTCGAAGGCCTGGGTCACCAGCTGGCGGACGGCACAGTCCACCTCCCGAGCAGTCTCCTCCGAGTAGTCTCTCCGCGTGGCGGCGTACTCGCCCGGCATCTGAAGCAATGTCGAGCGCTCGCTTTCGAGCGACACCATGCCGAGTTTGTCGTCCATCCCGTAACGCGTCACCATGCTGCGGGCGATGTTGGTGGCCTTGACCAGATCGTCGGAGGCGCCGGTAGAGATGTCTCCAAAGACAATGGACTCCGCGGCGCGCCCTCCGAGGAGCACGGCCATCTTGTCCTTCAACTCCTGGCTCGACATCAGAAAGCGGTCCTCGGTGGGCCGCTGGATGGTGTAGCCGAGGGCTCCGATTCCGCGTGGAATGATCGACACCTTGTGTACCGGATCGCTACCGGGCAATGCCCGAGCCACCAGTGCGTGACCCATCTCGTGGTACGCCGTGACCCTGCGCTCATGCACGTTGAGCAAGCGGTTCTTCTTCTCCAGACCGGCCACGATCCGTTCGATCGCGAGGTTGAAGTCGTTGAGGCTGACCTGGGTGGCATCGTGCCGGGTGGCCAGGATGGCCGCCTCGTTCACCAGGTTGGCAAGGTCGGCGCCGGTAAAGCCAGGCGTGAGCGCCGCGATCGGCTCCGGCGTGGCGTCCGGAGCGAGACTCAGCTTTCGCAGGTGCAGTTCCAGAATCTTCACTCGCGCCTGTTTGTCTGGCCGGTCGACGAGAATCTGGCGGTCGAAGCGCCCGGCGCGCAGCAGCGCCGCGTCGAGGATCTCGGGCCGGTTCGTGGCCGCCACCAGAACCACGCCGTGACTGGGATCGAAGCCGTCGACCTCCGAGAGGAGCTGGTTGAGGGTCTGTTCCTTCTCATCATGACCGCCGGACATGGGGCCGATGCCACGGGCGCGGCCCATGGCGTCGAGCTCGTCGATGAAAATGATGCACGGCGCCCGCTTGCGCGCCTGCTCGAAGAGGTCACGCACGCGGGCCGCGCCAACGCCCACGAACATCTCCACGAACTCGCTGCCACTGATTGAAAAGAACGGCACACCGGCCTCCCCGGCGACGGCCCGAGCCAGCAGCGTCTTGCCGGTTCCCGGCGGCCCCACCAACAGGATGCCCTTGGGCAGGCGCGCTCCTAACCGACCATAGCGCGCTGGCTCGCGCAGGAAGCCGATGATCTCCTGGAGTTCCTCCTTGGCCTCGTCGACGCCGGCGACGTCGTCGAAGCTGACCTTGACGTCCTCCTCGGCGTAGATTTTCGCCTTGCTCTTGCCCACGGACATCAAGCCGCCGCCAAGCCCTCCAGACTGGCCCAGGCGCCGCAGCATGAACATCCAGACCCCGACGAAGAGCGCGAGGGGCAGGACCCACGCCAACACCCGACCGAGCCACGTGCTCTCCACGGTGCCGGTGAACTCAAGACCATCTGTTGCCAGCCGGTCGGCCAGCTCAGGGTCGACGCGCACCGTCTGAAAGTGTTCGGGCTGGTCTTCCTGGGGGTCGACAATCCGGCCCGTGATCTGATCGGCGCCGACCACGAGGTCGGCCACGCGCCCCTCCCGCTGGTACTCAAGGAAACGGCTGTAGGGGATCGACTGGACCTGGGTACTTGCGTACCAGGACTGCCCAAGCAGAAGGAGCAGCCAGACCCCCATGACCGCGTACCAGATATTCTGCCCCCGCGACCCCAGGCCGTTAGGCAACCGTTGCCTCAGCGGCACGTTCGGCTTCGGAACGTCTGGTGGCCCGCCGCTGCTGGGAGAGTCGCCTTTTGGCGACGTAGGGCCGACGATGTTCGAGCGACGAAAGGGCCTCATGACGGCTGGTCCTCCCGTACCGTCAACACGGGACATGGGGCCCGCAGCGCCGTGTGCTCCTCCGCGGTAAGCAGTTCGTCCAGCCCCTGCCGGGCCTTCTGCTCCCACCGCGCCCGCAGCTGGTCCACAGGGATGCCGGCCGCGAACAGGGACCAGGCTGGAGCATGCGGATCGGGCAGCACGTGCAAGAGATGCCAACTTCTCGGCGAGCGCCTTGGCGTGGTTCAAGGCGATCTGCGAGGTCTCGCTGAAATCGATGGGCGCGAGAATCGTCTTCACGTCGA
>CALBET010000987.1 GCA_937888665.1 uncultured Acidobacteriota bacterium | reverse complement strand
GATGAGCTGGTGGCGGCAGTTTCGTCGTAGGCGGTGATGCCGCCTGTGTTGAGGGTCTGGCACCGCCAGTGCTACGATATCTACCTGCACGGCCTCTACTGAGAGACGTGGGCGCCGTGCCCACGTTTTTTGTTGGCCGCATTTTGGCCAGCTTCGATACGACCGTCTCAACGGCGGGTTCGCACGGCAGGAGCGCATGAAGAACGATTTCGTCACCGCTATCACCCAGTTGTCGGCTGAGAAGAACCTCAACGCCGATACCGTTTTCGCTGCCGTAGAGGCAGCGATGGCTTCGTCGTTCAAGAACGAAGACACGCAGTACGCCACGATTGAAACAAGGATTGATCGCGACACCGGCGACATTGCCGCGTGGCAAACCTGGGCGATCATCGATGACGATGAGATTGAAGACGACGAGATCGAGCTGTCGCCTGCACGGGCGAAGGAGCTGGGTTTCGGAGAGGTAAAGATCGGCGACACGGTACGTCGCGCGATTGAGACGACACCCGAAACCGGCAGAATCGCCGCACAGACCGCCAAGCAGGTGGTGTTGCAGCGGCTGCGCGAAGCTGAGCGCGACTCGATCTACGAGGACTTCACGGGCAAGGAAGGCGAGATTGTCTCTGGCACGGTGCTGCGCGTTGAGCGCGGCCGCCAGCAGGTGATCCTGGACCTGGGCCGAACCGAGGCAGTACTGCCGTACTCCGAGCAGATTCGCGCCGAGCACTATCGCATCGGCCAGCGACTGCGGGTCTACGTCAAAGAGGTATACCGAGCGACCCGCGGACCACAGGTATTGGTCTCCCGCGCAGCACCAGACCTGCTGAAGCGGCTGTTTGAACTAGAAGTCCCGGAGATCGCCCGTGGGACCGTGGAGATCATGGACATCGCCCGTGACCCCGGGTTCCGCACGAAGGTGGCAGTGATCTCTCGGCAGCCCGGGGTCGACCCGATCGGTGCCGTGGTTGGTGTGCGCGGTGCGCGCATCCAGAACATCGTCAACGAACTGAGTGGCGAACGGATCGACGTGATCCGTTGGGACCCGAACGAACTGGCTTATGTCGCAAATGCGCTGAGCCCAGCCGAAGTGGTATCGATTTACATCGATGACGCGACGAACACCGCGTTCATCGCGGTGCCGGATAAGCAGCTCAGCCTGGCAATCGGTAAAGAGGGCCAGAACGCGCGACTGGCGGCGAAGCTGACGAAGCTTCGGATCGACATCCGCGGCGAGGGCTCGATGATCGAAGCAGGTGAAGACCTGCACCCGCCGCCGGAGCCGAACCTGGAGCCGATCCTGGTGGCGGAGCATGCGGCGATCCCGAGCCAGCCGGCAGCGGAACTGGCAGACGAGGCGGCTGCTCCGGAAGCTGTTTCCGTGCAGACCGACGAGCAGGCGCCAGGCGAAGCGGCGACGGGCGAAGAGGTCCGGCTGACACCGGAGCAGGAGATCCTCGCGGAGTTCGCCGAGGAGCCCGCAGCCCCGGTGGAGCCGGCCCCTGTTCAGGAAGAGCGCGTCGTCGCGCCACCGTCAGAGCGGGAAGACCCAAGTGTGCTGCGCTTTGCGGACGAGGTTCGGGAGCTGCGACTGGCCGAGGAAGAAGAGCAGGAGCGCGAGCGCGAACGTCGTCGTGGACGTCGTCGTGGTGGCGCTGGTGCGGCGCCAGCCCGCCCGAGCCGGCGCGGCGGTCGCCAGGAGATCGAGTACGACGAGGACGAGATCGAGGCGGCGCTCCATGGCGACAACTACCTCGATGAGGAGTTCGACGACGCGTCCAGCGAGACCAGCGAGACCGAAGACAACGAATAACGGGCCCCCGCTTCGGCGGGGCTGGCTCAGAGAGCGAACAGGATGACCCAGGAGACCACAACGGTCCGAATTCCCGCGGCGATTGTCGTCAGCGATCTC
>CALBET010000986.1 GCA_937888665.1 uncultured Acidobacteriota bacterium | reverse complement strand
CGCCGCATTCGGGGTCCCCGCGGAGCGGTCGCGTGGGGTTCGGGGCGCAGCCCCGTTTACCCGTGACGCCGCATTCGGGGTCCCCGCGGAGCGGTCGCGTGGGGTTCGGGGCGCAGCCCCGCCTGAGAGATGCCGAGCCTGGTTGGGTTTCCGGCCGTGCCGTTCCGGTTACCGGATGTGGACAACCGCGAGCATCGGCTCGAGGACTACCGTGGCCGGTGGCTCCTCCTCGTGCTGCACCGACATCTGTTTTGACTGCCCTGTCGCCGACACGTGCTGCAGTTGCAGCGCGCGCGTGTTCGGCTGGACCAGCTCGATGTCCAGATACTGGTGGTGACCTTCGAGGGCCGCGAGGCGGCTCGAGAGTACATCGCGGAAACAGGTCTCAGTTGGCCCCTGCTCGTGGATGCCGAGCGGAGCCTGTATCGTGCCTACGGGATGCATCAGGCCCAGCTACGGAACCTCTGGGGGTGGGCCACCATGCGCGCCTACTGGCGAGAGGCTCGACAGGGGCGGTTTCCCCGTCTTCCGCAGGCCGATACCGCGCAGCAGGGAGGCAACGTGCTGATTGATCCGACCGGCGTCGTGCGAGTGCACCATGTTGGTCGCGGTCCCGCCGACCGCCCGTTGGTTGACGAACTGATTGCCGCGCGAACCGAACGATACTAGCGGGCGCGACTGTTCTTGGACGGAACGTGGACACACGATTTCTTGCGCTCGTGGCGATAGGGCTGGCACTGGTCTCGGCGCCGGTGGTGGCACAGACCACTGACGCCGGGCGCTTCTGGGGACAATGGCGCGGACCGGAGGCCACCGGCGTGGCCCGCTACGGTGATCCGCCGACGGTATGGAGTGAGACCGAGAACATCGCCTGGAGAGTGGAGATTCCCGGTCGCGGTTCCGCGTCGCCGATCGTCTGGGGGGACCGCGTGTTCCTGCTGACCGCGGTTCCCGTCGGTGAACCGGTGCCGGTGGCCACGCCGGGCGCCGGCGTCGCACCGCCAGTGGCGGACCGGGGAAACGGCCGCGGCCCGCCCGCGTTCCGGAGGCATCAGTTCACGGTCATGGCGATCGATCGGGCCACCGGCGAGGTAGCCTGGCAGCAGGTGGCTCGCGAGGAGGTGCCGCACGAGGGATTTCAGGAGCCGAACGGGACCTATGCCTCCGGTTCGGCGGTCACCGATGGCGAACACCTGTTCGCCTTTTTCGGGTCGTGGGGCCTCTACGCCTACGACCTGGACGGCAACCTGCAGTGGGAGGTGGACCTCGGGACGCGCCGGACTCCAGGCGATCAGGCTGTCTGGCGCGCGGGGCGACATTGCCGAGACCGACGCTATTCTCTGGCAGCTCGACCGCGACACGCCGTACGTACCGTCGCCGCTGCTGTATGACGACGCGCTCTACGTCATCAAGAGCAACGACGGAATTCTGTCCGTCTTCGATCCGGTGACCGGCACGCCCCACTATCAGCGGCAACGGTTGGACGGGGTGCCGAACATCTTCGCCTCGCCGGTCGGCGCCGCCGGCCGGGTGTACATCGCCGGGCGTGACGGCACCACGCTGGTCATCGCGCATGGGCCACGCTACGAGGTGCTGGCCTCCAACACGCTCGATGACGGGTTCGACGCCTCGCCCGCCGTCGTGGGTGACGAGCTCTATTTGCGCGGCGCGAAATTCCTGTACAAGATCGCGGAGCCCTGACGCCCGCACTCGATCGTGTCGGCGACGGACGAAAGGGTCACGCTCACGTTCGTCACACGCCTGTCGTATCCTGCTGGCTCGTGCACTCGCCCGAGCGACGCGAGACCGTGGCACGCATGGCCATCATGACAGGAGCATTCGAGTGACCCTGCTCCCGGGGACACCAGACCCCTTGGGCGCGACCTGGGACGGTCATGGGGTGAACTTCGCGCTCTTTTCCGCGCACGCCACGCGTGTCGAGTTGTGCCTGTTCGACCGGCCGGATGCCGACGTCGAAAGCCGCCGGATCGCCCTCCCCGCGAAGACCGATCACGTGTGGCACGGATACCTGACGGGTCTCCGCCCGGGTCAGTTGTATGGGTATCGGGTGGACGGACCGTTTGACCCTGCCGCGGGACATCGGTGCAACCGGGCCAAGCTGTTGTTCGACCCGTACGCCCGCCAGGTCGGCCGCACGGTCACGTGGCACGACGCACTGCATGACGAGCGTCGGCCTGACGGGACCGGTCGTGGGGCGGACCCGCGAGACACGGCCCCGTGGGCGCCGCTGGGGATGGTGGCGGATCCGGCCTTCGACTGGGAGGACGACCGTCCTCTTCGGACGCCCTGGTCGGAGACGGTGCTCTACGAACTTCACGTCAAAGGGTTCACGTGGCGTCATCCGGCGGTGCCGGCGGCCGTGCGCGGCACCTACCTTGGGCTTGTCAGCGATGCCATCATCGATCACCTCACCTCGCTCGGGGTCACCGCGGTCGAGCTGCTGCCGGTGCATCAGCACGTCAGCGAGCGTGCGCTCGTCGACCGGGGGCTGACCAACTACTGGGGCTACAACACCCTGGGCTTCCTGGCGCCCGATATCCGCTACGCGACCTCCCCCGGGGCCGCGGTGGCCGAGTTCAAGACCATGGTGCGCGGGCTCCACGCGGCCGGCATCGAGGTCATCCTCGACGTGGTCTACAACCACACCGCCGAGGGCGATCGGTTCGGCCCGACACTGTCGTGGCGCGGTATCGACAATACGTCGTACTACCGGCTCCGGGCGGACGACGGAGGTGCGTATGGGGACTTCTCGGGGTGCGGCAACACCCTGGACCTGATGCATCCGCAGGTGCTTCGGCTGGCCGTCGACAGCCTGCGATACTGGGTCGACGAGATGCACGTCGATGGGTTTCGCTTTGACCTCGCGAGTGCCTTGGCGCGGGAGCACCCTGACGTCAACCTCGTCGGTGCTTTCTGCGGAACGCTCCGCGACGACCCGGTGTTCTCCGGGGTGAAGCTGATCGCCGAACCGTGGGACCTCGGACCAGGGGGCTACCAGCTTGGGGGGTTCCCTCACCCGTTCCGCGAATGGAACGATCGATACCGGGACACGATACGCCGCTTCTGGCGCGGCGACCCGGGACAGGTGTCGGAGCTGGCGACCCGACTCGGCGGAAGCGGCGACCTGTTCGCGGTGGCCGGCCGGCCCGCGACCGCGAGCGTGAATTTCGTCACCGCGCACGACGGGTTCACCCTGACCGACCTGGTCAGCTACGGTCCGAAGCGGAACCGGGCGAACGGCGAGCAGAACCGGGATGGCGCCAACGAGAACCACAGCTCGAATGGTGGGGTGGACGGGGCAACCAGTGATCCCGTCGTGTTGGAACGGCGCGCGCGGCGGCGGCGCAGTCTGCTGGCCACCCTGCTGGTGTCCCGCGGCGTGCCGATGATCTGCGCCGGTGACGAAATCGGGCGCACGCAGCTGGGCAACAACAATGCCTACTGTCAGGATTCAGAGATCAGCTGGGTCGACTGGGCGGTGAGCCCGCACGCGGAGCGGTTCCGCGCATTCGTGCGCGCCCTGCTCGCGTTCCGGGCCGCGCATCCGGCACTACGGCGCGCACGGTTCCCTCCGCTCGGTCAATCGGTAGGCGACGGTCCCCCCGGTATCGCCTGGTTCGACTCCGATGGGAACGACATGACCCATGCGGCCTGGCACGACCCGCGGGCGCGCACCCTTGCCATGTGTATGCCAGGTGAGCCGGAGGACGTCGCCGTGCTGGTGCTCGTCAACGCTTCAGACCGTCCAATGACGTTTCACTTGCCGGATGCGTCTGGCGCGGCGTGGAGTCTCCGGTTCGACACCGCCCGCGATCTGATCGGCTGGCGACGCATGACGGCGGCGTGCTACGAGGTCGGTGGGCACGGAATGGCGATCTTCGAGACATCAACCGACACGCCCCATATGGTGGCCGGCGAATGATCGGTTCCCGTCGCACCACCCACGCGACAGGCGGCTCGCCCGAGCAAGAGCCGCTTCGGCGCCTGGCCGCGTGGTGCGGACTCGAGCCCCGCTACACCGATGGGTGTGGCGTCCGCCGCGTGGCGTCTGACGACGCGGTGTTGGCGTCCCTGCGGGCGCTGGGAGTGGAGGTCGAGACGCGGGCCGACGTGACGGCGGCGCTCGAGACCCGGATACACGACGCGTGGGACACGGTGCTGGCGCCCGTCATCGTCGCCTGGGATGGGCAACTCGTCTTCGATGTGCGGGTGAGGCTGGCGGCGTCCAGCCGCCCGGCTCGGTGTGTGCTGACACTCGAGCAGGGCGATGTGCGCGAGTGGGTCGAGCGGATGGACGGCGTGCCGACCGTGGAGACAGCCTCGGTGGGCGGTCAGGCGTGCTCAGTGCAGCGAGTGTCTGTGTCCGGCGGGGTGCCGTTGGGCTATCACACGCTTCGGGTCGAGCTCGGAGGCCTCACGGCTGACGCGTTGGTGATCGCGGCGCCGTCATTGGCGTTTGCCGGCGAGCCGGGGGGCGTCGGGGTGTTCGTGCCCCTCTATGCGTTGCATTCGGCGCGTAGCTGGGGGATTGGCGACTTGACTGACCTGGAACACCTGGTGGACTGGCTCCCGTCGATCGGCGCGCGGGCCGCCTCCACGTTGCCGCTGCTGGCCACCGACTACAGTGGCTCCCCGTGCGACCCCAGCCCCTACCGACCGTTGAGCCGCTTGTTCTGGAACGAGCTCTTTGTGGACCCGACCCGGCTGCCCGAGTTCGCCACCTGCGATGCCGCCCGCCGGCTGGTGGAGTCCGAGCCGTTTCAACGGCGGGTCTCCCTGCTGCGGGGCGCTCCCCTGGTCGACTATCCCGGAGCGTTGGCCGTGAAGCGAGAGGTGCTGACGCTGCTCACCGAGGCGGTCGCATCGGGTCCCGGTGTTCGCGCGGACGCGCTGGCGGACTGGGAACGGCAGCATCCGCTGGCCCGGGCCTATGCCACCTTTCGGGCTGACCGGGAAAGTTCCGCCGCGCACGGTCCGGGGCCCGAGTCGGCCCTCTTTCCAGACCCTGGCGCGGCATACCGGTACTACCTCTATTCGCAGTGGGTCACCGAGCAGCAGCTGGCACGGGTCGCGTCGCAGGCAGACTCCCTCGGCGACGGTCTGTATCTCGACTTTCCACTTGGCGTGCATCCCTCCGGGTTCGACGTGGCCCATTTCCCGACGCAGTTTGTCGAAGGGGTCACCACGGGCGCGCCGCCCGATGAGCTGTTTCTCAGCGGGCAAGACTGGGCGACGCCGCCTCCGCATCCCGAGGCGGCGCGTCGTGAGGGGTACCGGTATCTGCGCGCCTCGCTCACGCGCCATCTCCAGCTCGCGGGCCGTCTGCGCATTGACCACGTCATGGGCCTGCATCGGTTGTTCTGGATTCCCTCCGGGGGGGCGGCCTCCGATGGGGTCTACGTGCACTACCCAGCCGACGAAGTGTCCGCTATCCTGTGTCTTGAGTCCTGTCGTCACCAGACACGACTGGTGGGGGAGAATCTTGGGACCGTGCCGGCGTATGTCAACAACACCCTCGCCGCCCACGGCATTGGGGGGCTCCACGTCGCGCAGTTCCAGGTGCATCCCGGCGACACTCCGCCGATCCAGCCGGCGGCTGGCGGCACGGTCGCGTCGCTCAATACGCACGACACCGCGACATTCGGCGGATATCTGCACGGGACGGACATCGATGAGCGCGTCGCGCGCGGGTTGTTGACGCCGTCGTCGGCGGACGCCGCGCGTCGGCGCCGCCGCGACGAGCGGATCGCCATCGCGCAGTCGACGGATGCTGGGCCGGCCTCCGCCGACGAACCGAGCGAGTTGCTCGACACCAGCTTGAGCCAGTTGGCGCGGAGCCCCGCTGACATGGTGCTGGTCACGCTTGAAGACCTCTGGCTCGAATGTCGGCCACAAAACGTGCCTGGGACTGGTCCCGAGCGTCCGAATTGGCGCCGTCGGGCGCGCTATGCATTCGAGGAATTCAGCACGATGCCCGAGGTCACCGACACCGTGCGCCGGGTGGCCGACGCGCAAGCGCTCGCGCGACGCGAGCGTCTCTCTCTCGGGAAGTCCGCATGACTGACGGCCTACTCACCGACGACGACCTGCAACGATTGAAGGAAGGCCGGCACTCCCGCGTCTACCACGTGCTCGGTGCCCACCTCGTCAAGACCGACGGCGCGCAGGGTGTCCGCTTCGGGGTGGTTGCCCCGGGGGCGGATGCGGTCTCGGTGGTTGGCGATTTCAACGCCTGGGAGACCTCGGCCCACCCGATGGCCAGGGTGGGCGAGAGTGGCGTGTGGCAGCGCTTTGTGCCCGGTGTGGAACCGGGCTCGCTCTACATGTATCGAATTCGGTCAGGCGGCGGAGATGCCGTCAGCGTCGTCGACAAAGCGGATCCCATGGCGTTCGCGGCGGAGCTGCGCCCCCACACGGCGTCACGGGTGTGGGACCTGTCATCGTATCGGTGGAGCGACGCGTCCTGGCTGGACGAGCGAACTGGTCGCCAGAAGACGACCGCCCCGATATCCATCTACGAGGTGCACCTCGGGTCGTGGCGTCGAGCCGCGGGCGATGGGCGCTGGTTGTCCTATCGCGAGGTGGCCGTCGAGTTGGCCGAGTACCTGGTCATGATGGGGTTTACCCACGTCGAACTGATGCCGGTGACTGAACATCCGTTCGATGCGTCGTGGGGGTATCAGGTGACCGGCTACTATGCGCCCACCAGCCGGTTCGGGACGCCTGATGACTTTCGTTATCTGGTCGATACGCTGCATCAGGCAGGGATCGGCGTCATTCTCGACTGGGTGCCAGGGCATTTTCCGGACGACCCCCACGGGCTGGCCATGTTCGATGGGTCGGCGCTGTACGAATACGCCGATCCGCGTCAGGGCAGGCACCCGGAGTGGCAGACTCAGATCTTTGATCTGGGTCGCCCGGAGGTGCGGAATCTCTTGGTCAGCAACGCGTGCTTCTGGTTCGACTGCTATCACATCGACGGTCTGCGCGTGGACGCCGTGGCGTCGATGTTGTACCTCGACTATGCCCGAGCCGAGGGCGACTGGGTGCCCAACGCGCACGGTGGGCGCGAGAACCTCGAGGCGGTGGATTTTCTGCGCGGGCTGAACGAGACCGTCTATCGGGATTTCCCCGACGTGATGATGTTCGCCGAAGAGTCCACCGCCTGGCCCGGTGTCACTCGTCGGACCGATCAGGGCGGTCTCGGCTTCGGGTACAAGTGGAACATGGGCTGGATGAACGACACGTTGGCGTTCATGTCGACGGCGCCGCAACGCCGCGGGGATCGCGTGGGGAAGCTGACCTTCAGTTTGACCTACGCCTTCGCCGAGCGCTTTCTGTTGCCGCTCTCCCACGACGAGGTGGTGCACGGGAAAGCCTCAATCGTCGATAAGATGCCTGGGGACGACTGGCAGCGCTTCGCGAATGCGCGTCTGCTGTACGGGTACATGTTCGGGCATCCAGGGAAGAAGCTGCTCTTCATGGGGAACGAATTGGGTCCGCGCCGCGAGTGGGACCATGACGGTGTGGTCGACTGGTCGCTGGCCGGCATGGCCGACCATGCTGGACTCCAGCGGTGGGTCAGGGACTTGAACCATCTCTATCGGTCGGACGCCCGCCTGCATGCGCTGGACTCGGAACCGGAAGGGTTCGCCTGGGTCGACCACGCCGACGGCGCGTCCGTGGTCGTCAGCTTCCTGCGGAGAGACCGGAGTGGGCGCGCGCCGCTGCTGTTCGTCTGCAATTTCTCCGACACCGCGCACCACGACTATCGCGTGGGGGTCCCGGAGTCCGGATGGTGGACGGAACGGTTGAACAGCGACGCGACGTGGTACGACGGAAGCGGGTCCGGGAATCTCGGGGGCGTGCGCGCGGAGTCGCGGCCCTGGCACGCTCAGCCGGGCTCGTGCCGGCTGATGCTGCCTCCGTTGAGCGTGCTCGTGATGGAGCCGAGCGCGGAGCCGATCGCGTGACGGTCCCGGTGCTTCAAGACATGACACGCGAGTTGCCGCGCGTGCTGGCGATGGTGCTGGCGGGCGGGCAGGGCAAGCGCCTGGCGCCGTTGACCCGCGATCGGGCCAAGCCGGGTGTGCCGTTCGGCGGGCAATACCGCCTGATCGACTTCGTGCTCTCCAACCTGGTCAACGGCGGGTTTCGGCGGATCGTCGTCTTGACCCAGTACAAGAGCCACAGCCTGGACCGGCACCTGGCCCAGGCCTGGTCGCTGTCGCCGCTCGTCGGTGAATACGTGGCGTCGGTGCCGGCGCAGATGCGCACGGGCCCGCGATGGTTTTCCGGCTCGGCCGACGCGATCTATCAGAACCTGAACATCATTCAGGACGAACGGTCTCACTATGTGTTGCTGTTCGGTGCCGACCACATCTATCGGATGGATCCCCGACAGTTCCTGCAGAGCCACATCGACTCTGGCGCCGGTGTCAGCGTGGCGGCGCGGCCGGTCGCGATCGATGAGGCGTCCGAATTCGGGATTGTCGACGCGGGCGCCGATGGGCGCATCCGGCGATTTCAGGAAAAGCCGTTGGAGCCGGTCGCCATGCCGGACGATCCGACCCGGGCGCTGGCATCGATGGGCAACTACGTGTTCACCACCGACGTGTTGATCGATGCCGTGGCCCGCGATGCGGCCACCAAGGGTTCGAACCACGACATGGGCGGCGACATCGTGCCTTTGCTCGTCAGTGAGGGCAACGCCGCCGTGTACGACTTCGCCACGCAATCTGTGCCGGGACAGTCTGACCGCGAGCGCGGGTACTGGCGGGACGTCGGCACCATCGATACGTATTTCGAGGCGAGCATGGATCTCCTGGCGGCCGTTCCAGTGTTCGACCTGTACAACCCCGTGTGGCCCATTCTCACCAGGCAACTCCAGCGACCGCCGGCGAAGTTCGTCTACGGGAAGGATGGTCTCGAGGGTCAGGCGCTCAACTCGCTGGTCTGCAGCGGGGCGATCGTCTCGGGCGGGAGCGTTCGCCAGTCGATTCTGGCGCCCGGGGTGCGGGTCGAGACCGGCGCGCAGGTGCGCGACTCGGTGCTGTTCGATGATGTCGAGATAGGCGCTGGCGCCGAGGTCCGGCGCGCCATTCTTGACAAGCAGGTTCGCGTGCTTCCGGGAGCGTCGGTCGGAGTCGACCTTGTGCGGGACGCGCAGCGGTTCACCGTGTCGTCAGGCGGCGTCGTGGTTGTCGGCAAGGGCGATGTCGTCAGCTAGTTGACGAACTGCCACCGCATACGTGCCGCCCGCTATACTGCAGCGATGAAGGGACTACAGACCATCCTCGCACCTGTCGATTTCAGCGACACGTCGAGTCTGGCGCTCGACTACGCCAAGGAAATGGCTCGACGGTTCGATGCGTCGCTCCACCTGCTCCATGTTGTGACTGACGCGGATGTCAGCCCGGGAACCGAGGCCTTCTGGGGGTTCTCCCAGGACGCCGTGCAGCAGAAGTGGGTCGCGGAAGCGACAACGAAACTCGCGACGCTGTGCTCCGCTGATGAGCAGGTGGCGCTTCGTGTGCAGACGGCCGTCGAGATCGGCACGCCGTTCGTCGGCATCGTGCGATACGCCCGCGTCCATGAGATCGACCTGATCGTCATGGGCACCCACGGGCGCGGCGCGGTGAAGCACCTGCTGTTGGGCAGTGTTGCAGAACAGATGGTGCGGCAGGCTCCGTGCCCGGTGTTGACCGTGCGTGACCCGACCCACCAATTCGAGATGCCTTGACGGCGCCGAGCCGCGGCGCACCGGGCCTTCAAGCCGAGACGGCCCGTGGACACTGTCACCACACGTGAACGGAGGGGTTGAGCCTATGCCGAGACGCCACCGGAATGCCGTCACCCCGACCGTGAGTCGTCGGCGGTTCCTTCAAACCGCCCCGCTGCTTGCCGCGGCGCCAGCCCTGCCTGCGCTGGCGCTGGCGAGGGTCACGAGGCCAGAGACCGCGCGGTTGCTGCGGCAGTCGGCCCGCACCGCTCCGCGGCTGCGCATCAGCGGCATGGAGCTCATCGTGGTGCGCGTCACCGCCAGGACCACGTGGCTCTTTGTCCGGCTGTCGACGAATCAGGGGCTGACCGGGCTGGGTGAGGCGTCGCTCGGCCGCCGCGCCGAGTTCCCCGAACTGGAGCCGTTCTTCCAACTGGCGCGCGACGAGTCGCCGTTCCGCATCGAGCAGTATCGCCAACGTGGATGGGCCGCCGCGTCGTCGGGAGATCGCGTGCAGGCGACCGCCTTCAGCGCGATCGAGCAGGCGCAGTGGGATCTGGTCGGCAAGGCACTGGGCGCCCCGGTCAGTGATCTGTTTGGGGGCCAGCTTCGCGATGCGCTGCCGGTCTACGCCAACATCAACCGAGCGACCTCGAACCGCCAGCCGGACGGCTTCGCTGCCAATGCTCGTGCCGCGGTCAGCGACGGGTTCGCCGCGCTGAAGGCGGCGCCGTTCGACGGGTTCCCCCCGCTGACGCAGCCGGCTGCGGAGGTGGCGGCTGCTACCGAACTCGGGATCTCCTGTGTGGCTGCCATGCGGGAGGCGGTGGGGCCGGACGTGGCGATCAAGATCGACGCGCACAGTAACTTCGACGTGTCGTTGTCGATCGACGTCGCCCGACGGCTGGAGCCACACGACCTGTCCTGGTACGAAGAACCGGTTCCGCCCCAGCAGGTGACCGACACCAAGACCATTCATGACGCGATCGAGCAGGCGATGGCCGGTGGTGAGTTTCTGTTCGGCATGCGGGGCTTTGCTCCACTTTGCCAGCAGCGTGCCGTGGACATTGTCATGCCCGACGTGAAGCATTGTGGCGGCCTGACCGAGGCACGCCGGATCGCGGTGGTGGCTGATCTGCACGGTGTCGCGGTGTCACCACATAACCCGAGTGGCCCCGTCGCGACCGCCGCCAGCGTGCAGCTGTGCGCTGCCATGCCGAACTTCGACATCCTCGAGTTCCAGTGGGGAGAGGTGGACTGGCGGGGCGATCTCATCGAGCCACCGGAGCGGTTCGAGAACGGCACCATTGCCGTGCCGGAGGCCCCCGGCTTCGGGATCGAGCTGAACGACGCCGTCGCCGCGGAGCACGCCTGACCGCCTGTATTCGTCCAAGCGACCCCTCCCAAACCGTGGTCTGAAGGGGCGTCAGCGCTGCTTCCCTTCCCGCTTTCGTCCCTGTTCGTTCTTCAACCCTGGCGTTTTCGTCGCGCCGCGATCCGCCCTGATGAGTCGGTGAACGCAGGTGCCACGGCTGGCAGCCCGCTGCCAACCTCAACGAGGCCGGCCTGCCACTGTTGTTGGGGATTGACAATGGGCAAAATTTGAGTTTTGATTAACCGAAATATCGTAGCATGATTACTGAAACCCCGCTGTTCTTATGCCAAGAAATCGTCTCATGTGGAGTGAGTCCTGCCAGTGGCTCGGTGGACTCTGCTGCATCCTGGTCCTGGCGGCATCCGATGCCACGGCCCAATCAGCGGTCGTCGGGGCCGAGACCGTCTCTCTCAACGCACTGGGTCGGCTTACCGATTGGGCGGCCGGCGGCTGGCGGCTCGGCTACGGGAGTGCGCCCCCGCTGGGGAGCGCGTCGGCGCCCGTCCATGTGCGGATTCCCGAGATGTCGTTTCTGATGCGCCGCGGCCTCGTCCCTCCTGGCAACACGGCCACGCGGGGAGCCAGTCAAGGAACCAGCCAGACCGCACAGGTCCTCCCGACCAGCTCGCTCTCCGGCTACATGGACTTCCACTTCAATAATCGTGAGCATGAAGACCCGGTCATCGATTTCCATCGGTTCGTGCTGCTCTTCACCCACAGTTTTTCCGATCGGGTGCGATTCGTCTCCGAGCTCGAGCTCGAGCATTCGCTGGTTGGCGAGGACGCCGAGGGCGAGCTCGAACTGGAGCAGGCCTACATCGATTTTCTGCTCACGCGTGAACTGAACTTTCGGGCTGGGATGCTGCTGGTGCCCGTCGGCATCATCAACGAGCGGCACGAGCCGCCGGTCTTCCATGGGGTCGAGCGTCCCTTTGTGGATGACGTGATCATTCCGAGCACCTGGTTCGATGCCGGCGCCGGCATTCACGGCGAGATCGGGCAGGGCCTGCGGTATCGCACCTATGTGATGGCGCCGCTCGATGCGTC
>CALBET010000985.1 GCA_937888665.1 uncultured Acidobacteriota bacterium | reverse complement strand
ACTCGATTCGTCGGAGCGTCGTCGGGTCGTCGAGCCAACCGGCCTCGGCGTACTCTGTCGTCCGCGCGCGGTCGGGCTCCACATTGCGCACCTCAAACCGGAACAAACGGCCGTTGTGCACATACGGCTGGTACCGTCGTGTGCGAGTGGGGTCCTCGCCGGCCGCCACCGCGTCCGCCACCTCCTGCAGACTCTCCTGGAGGGCGCCGAGAAACGCCAGCGGCGTGTCGTAACGCTCTTCGCCTCGACTCTGAAAGTGTCGGGTATCGGACGGCTCCTCCCCGTCCCACAGGGGGCGCACGTCGTCGTGCAGACTCGTCGCGCTATCCCAGCTGCCGGCCAGCATGAGGCGGACCACCCGACTGTCGGCAGTGGTGCGTCGAACCAGGCTGTCGATGACGGAATAGGGCAGCAGCTCGGCGTCGTTGTCGAGCACCTCGTCAGCCTTCGCCATCGTGTCTTCGCGCTCGGACGAGATGACGCCGAACTGTGCCGTCTCGGTGACGCGGCCGCCAGCCACCGTCAGCGCCTCCCGGAGGAATCCGAGTCGATTCAACCCACGGGCCCGCTCCGGAAACGATGCCGCATAGAACTCGTAGGCCCGAAGCCCTGTGCGGCGGTCGGTCGTGAAGTCACGCGCGGAGAAACTCGTCACGCCGACGCGGTCACGGGAGGCGATCGGAATCCTGGCGATGAACAGCGGCAACCGGATGGTCGCGTCGACGCGGTAGGTCACGTCCCATCGCTCGGAGACGTTGCGCGGGGACTCATCGAACGCGCCGGGCGCGGTCGTTTCGACCCAGGGCGTCGCCGGGCCTGACTCCTGGGTTGACGTGGTGGCGGTGACCAGGGGCAGTAATATGAGGAGCCAGACCCACGGTCGAGACGTGCCCGAGCGCGCGGCCGGGAAGGCCATTCCACGAAGACTCCTGTCTGTCAGCATCTGCCAGTGGCGACCCATCCGTCTTCGTATCTTCTCTCGCGCTGGATATTTCTGCGACTGCTCGGGCTGACCTACCTGATCGCGTTCGCCTCGCTGGCCACGCAGGTCATCGGACTCATCGGTGCTCAAGGCATCTTACCTGCCGCCGACTATTTCGACCGACTGTTCGACACCTTTGGCACCCAGGCCTACCGCGACTATCCCAGCCTGTTGTGGCTCTCGTCGAGCGACCTGACCCTCAGGGTACTGTGCGGCGTCGGGATTGCGCTCTCCGGCCTGCTTGTCGCCGGTGTCGCCCCGAGGGTGGTGCTGGCCCTGTTGTGGGCCAGCTATCTGTCCTTGACGATCGCGGGTCAGACGTTCCTCGCATTTCAATGGGACACCCTCCTGCTCGAGACCGGATTGCTCGCGTGTTTCTACGCGCCATCCGGATGGCGGCCCACGCTGACCACCGAGGCAGCGCCGGCGCCCGTGACCCGATGGTTGATCTGGTGGCTCCTCTTCCGCCTGATGTTTCTGTCAGGCATCACCAAACTTGCGAGTGGCGACCCGACGTGGGCGAACCTGACCGCGTTGACCTATCACTATCAGACGCAGCCGCTGCCGCTGTGGACGGGCTGGTATATGCACCAGCTTCCGGCGTGGGTCCATCAGGCGTCCGCCGCGAGCATGTTTGTGGTGGAACTGTTGCTCCCCTGGATGGTGTTCGCGCCGCCTCGATGTCGCCGCTGGCGGCTGAGCGCGTGCGCCGGGCTCCTGCTGTTGCAGGTCATGATCGGCGTGACTGGCAACTACGGGTTCTTCTCGTTGTTGTCCGTGGCGCTGTGTCTGACAGTGGTGGACGACCGGGGCTGGCGTCGGCTCCTCCCCTTTCTGCCGGTCGAACGGGACGAGAGCCAGGCGGGGGCGCGCCAGGTGGGCGGCAGGTGGCGTCGGGCGCTCGTCGCCACGGCGGCCGTCGCCCTGTTCGGGCTTGGGGGACTGACGTTTGCCGGCGAAATCACCAGGGACCTGCAGCGCAGCGGCCGGCCCAGCCTGGACCTGTCGTGGTCTGAGCCGATCCTCGAGTGGGTCCGACCGCTTCGGTCCGTGAACGGCTATGGACTCTTCCGGGTGATGACGCGGGAACGCCCGGAACTCGTGATCGAAGGCAGCGCCGACGGGGTCGTCTGGACCGAGTGGGACCTGCGCTGGAAGCCGGGGGCCCCGACGCGGCGTCCCAGGCTCGTCGCGCCGCACCAACCCCGCCTCGACTGGCAGTTCTGGTTCGCAGCACTCGACCCCCGGGGAGACAGCTACTGGCTGTCCCCACTGCTCGTCCGTCTGTTTGAGGGCGAACCGTCCGTGACCGCCTTGATGGGCGAGACGCCGTTCGGTGACGGCCCGCCTCGTTACCTCCGGCTGGCGCACTACGACTACCGCTACACAACCTGGTCGGAACGGGCCGAACGCGGCGCCTGGTGGCATCGCGAGCTGATTGACTACCTCACCGAGCCGTTGTCGCTGGCCGACCTGCGGTAGGTGGTCGGGTCATGGTGGTTTGCCCAGGTCGGCGACCTCCATGCGACCCGACGGTTCATGGTCGAGGTGCGCGCGCGAATGGTGGCCTGGCGAGCGGCGCTCGAACAGGTCGAG
>CALBET010000984.1 GCA_937888665.1 uncultured Acidobacteriota bacterium | reverse complement strand
CCGGTATGTTCCCTCTTCTCGCCTTGTCCGACCGGTCCAGCGCCGCTCTCGGTGCAACGCGCGACTTCTGCCACGGGCTGCTAGCCCGGTTCACGCTGATGGACGACTCCCGGTCGCTCGTGGTACTCGCCTTCGTCGCCGCCTACCTCCTGATGTGCGTGGGTGTCGGCGTGTGGGCGCTTCGACGTACCAAGTCCCCGCGCGACTTCTTCATGGCGGGTCGTGACCTGGGTGTCATGGTGACCGGGCTAGCCTTGTTCTCGAGCCAGATGAGCGGGTTCGGGTTCGTCGGGGGACCGGGTCTTGTCTATCGCATGGGGCTGAGCTCCTCCTGGATGACCGTCATTGGTCCGCTCGCCTTCTGTTGCAGCTTCTATCTGCTGGCGACGCGGCTGCGCATGATCGCCGAGCTCCGCGACACCATCTCGCTCCCGGACGCCGTGGCGGCACGGTACGGGAGCGAACGGGCGCGTCTGCTGACGGCGGTCGCCATGCTGCTGGGTGTCGTTGGCTATCTGGGGACGCAGATACTCGCGATGGCCACTGTGCTGCGCGACGTATTGAACAACGTGTCATTCATCCCCGAGGTGTCCATCCTGACCTGCATGGTGATTGCCTGCGCCGTGCTGGTTTTCTACTGTGTGACCGGGGGCATCTTGGCGTCGGTGTACACCGATCTGGTGCAGGGCGCCATCATGATCGTGGCCGCGGTCTTCGTCTTCTTCGCGGCGCTGAGTGCGGTGGACGGTGGGTTGACCGGTCTCGTGACCACGCTCATCGAGGACGACCCGGAAGTGGTCAGTCCGTGGGGCACACTCGGCATGATGGGCTCGCTGTCCTGGTTCGTGGTCTTCGTGCTCGGTTCGGCGGGGCAGCCGCATGTCATTACGAAGTTCATGATGAATCGGTGGGTTGAGGATGCGCGTCGCACGCTGCCGGTGAGCGCGGGCGGCTACATGCTGTGTTCGTCGCTGTGGCTCAGCATCGGGTTGGCGATGCGGGCGCTGGTCATCCAGGGCGGGCATCCCGAGCTGGCCAGCCCGGACGACGCCGCGCCGCAGTTCTTGCAGTTTCATGCCAGCCCCATGCTGGCGGGGATCGTGTTCGCGGGCCTGTTCGCCGCCATCATGTCCACCGCCGACAGCTTCCTCAATCTGGGCGCGGCCGCCGTGGTGCACGACATCCCGCGGGCGTTGTACGGACGGTCGTTGTCGAACGAGCTGTTCTGGGCACGTGTCGCCACGGTTGCGCTGGCGGTCGGGTCCGCCATGTTCGTGCTCTATTCACGGCAAGATCTCGTAGCGCTGCTTGGCGCCTTCGGGTGGGGCACGTTCGCTGCCGCGCTCGTGCCAACCGTCGCCATCGGCTTCAATTGGAAGCGGGCCACCGCGAGGGCGGCCAACGCCGCCATCGTGACGAGCCTGGTCGTCATCTTCGGTATCGAACTGTTTGGTGTGGCGATTCCCTACGGGATTACCGGCGGGTTCGTCGCGTTGTTGGCGTCGATGACGCTGTTCTTCGGTATCTCGTTGGCGTCTCCACCTCCCACGATCGACCCCGACATCGAGGCGGTCATGGACCTGTAAGGGCGCTTCGCGCCAGCCATTGGGCCGAGGCCGTAGGGTGTTGTTCGTAGCAAGCGCCTTCAGGCCCGTTGATCGATCAGCGCCCCTGAAGGGGCTTGCTACGACGGTGGGTCGGGCGCCGACTGACGGGAGACCTGAACCAGACTGGCCCACAGAACATGCAGATCATCAAAGACGGCGGACACCGACTCTTCGAAGACGACGAAGAAAAACCTCGCGCTACGTGGCTGGCCTCCTGCGTGACCTGCGTGCGCGTGGCATGGACGCCGTGCGCGAGTGCAGCCGGACCTTCGACGACTGGGATCCGCCCGATTTCGAGCTGAGCCCGAGTGAGATCGACGAGGCCATCGGGAAATGTGGCGACCAGGTGATTGCCGACACGACGTTCTGTCAGGGCAATGTCCGGGCGTTCGCCGAGGCGCAGTTGACGACGCTGTTGCCGCTGGAAACGGAGATTCGCCTCGACTTGAAGCTGCTGTCCTGGGACGATGAGCATCGCGTCTCTCCGCTGCTGGAGACACCGTTCAGCGAAGATCGGCCAACTGGGCGCCGTGACCTCGGTCCGGCAGAGCCTGAGACCCTGAGTAGCAAGTAGCTGACCCGCGCTCCACTCCGGCCACAAGGAGTGGTGCATGTCGTACCGAATTGCGGGGGTGGACGTACACAAGCGGATGCTGGCCGTGGTAATCACCGATGTCGCGGCGGGGGGCGTGTATCAGTTTACCCAGCGACAAGCGGGCACGAGTCCCGACCTGCGCGAGCTGGCGGCGTGGTTGGTGGCGCAGCAGGTCGAGGAAGTGGTGATGGAATCGACGGCGCAGTATTGGCGCCCGGTCTGGGAGACGTTGGAGCGGTGCTGGCAGCCGCACCGGCCGAAAGCGGGATTTCCCAGATGCCGAGCGGTTGGTGAAACGCCTGGTGTCGGATGAATTGACGTTGAGCTTCGTGCCCGAGGCGGAGCAGCGCTTGTGGCGCACGGTGACCCGTCGGCAGTACCAGCTCACGCGCAGTCGGGTGCAGTTACAGAACCGACTGGAGGCCCTGCTCGAGGAAGCCCATCTGAAGTTGTCGAGTTTGGTGTCGGATCAGCTGAGCCTCAGTGCCCGCCGCATGCTGCAGGCGGTGGCCGATGGGGAGACGGACCCGGCGGCGGTGGCGGCGCTGGCCGACCGCCGGCTGCGGGGCCACGCCGGTGAATGTTTTTCGACCCTGGTCCAACGAACTCCAGCGCCTCGTGCCCATGCCGTAGCGCGTGCATCGACCGGCGCATCTTCCGCCGCGGCGCCGGGACACCCCTGAACGGTGGGTCACCAGCTCCGCTGAGAGCTGCTGGTCTCCCCAAACCCCTCGCGTTCCGCCCCTGGCAACAACGCTCCTATCTCGGTGCGACGCAGCCCTGCTACAAGGGCTGCGACGGCGACGTTCCCGCGGGAATTGCGCCAGGCAAAGCCTGGAGAGAGGGGAAGCCATG
>CALBET010000983.1 GCA_937888665.1 uncultured Acidobacteriota bacterium | reverse complement strand
TCGAGCGAGGCGCCGACATCATCGACTGGACATCCCGCTGGCACCGGGCCGGCACAGACACGGGACCCGTGCGGCGCGGTCTCGGCATGGCGACCGGCGCCTTCAGCGCACGGACGGGCCGCAGCAGTGCCCGCCTGCGACTCGACGGCCACGGACATCTGTGGGTCCACGTGGGCGTCACCGACATCGGCACGGCCGCCAAGACGACCATGGCACTGCTCGCGGCCGAGGCCATGGCGATGCCTCTCGACCAGATCACGGTCGTCTGGGGCGACACCGACAGCTGTCCCTATTCCGTCGGTGAGTCGGGCAGTCGCACGACGGTGCAGACGGGCGACGCGGTCCTGGCCGCGGCCGCCGACCTCAAGCGGCAGCTGGTCGAGCAGGGACGGCCCCAGGGAGACGCGGTGTTGGAAGCCGAGGCGACCACGAATCCGCGCATCGAGGGCATGGCCCGCTATGCCTGCGCCGCGCACTTCGCCGAGGTGGAACTGGACATGGGCACAGGGCATGTCCGCGTGGTCCGGTATGTGGCCGTCCACGACAGTGGCCGGATCCTCAACCCGCTGACCGCCGCGAGTCAGGTGAAGGGCGGGGTCACCATGGGCATCGGCATGGCGCTCCACGAGGAATTGCTGTACGACCGGGCCACCGGGATCCCCGTCAACCCCGGCTACTACGGCGCCCGGGTGATGACCCACCTGGACACCCCCGAGATCGAGGTGCACTTCGTTGAACCGGAGGACGACTACGGCCCCTACGGCGCCAAACCGGTCGGCGAACCGCCGATGATCCCTGTCGTGGCCGCCGTCGGCAACGCCATCTTCAACGCGAGCGGGGTGCGATTCACCGAGCTCCCGATCTCGCGCGACCGGATCGTGGAGGCACTAAGTTGAAGCGGTTCACGCACCTGAGCCCTGACTCGGTGGCCACGGCGACCGCGGCATTGCGTAACCCTGGCGCGGCGCCGGTTGGCGGGGGCAGCGACCTGCTCGGGATGATCAAGGACGACCTGACCGCACCGGAGCAGTTGGTCCGCCTGAAGCAACTCCCCGGGCTCGATACGGTTGCGCCACAGCCGGATGGCGGCGTGCGTCTCGGCGGGATGATCACCCTGACCGGGCTGAGTCGGCACCCCCTGATTCGCGAGCGCTATACGGCCCTGGCCGAGGCAGCTGGATCGGTGGGCACCCCCCAGATACGCAATGCGGGTACGCTCGCCGGCAACATCACCCAGCGCCCCTGGTGCTGGTACTTTCGTCAGGGGTTCCCGTGTTACAAGCACGGAGGCACGCGATGTTTCTCGCGGACCGGCGAGAACCAGTTCAACGCCATCCTGGGCGGCGGCCCCAGCTACATCGTGCACCCCTCCGACACGGCGGTGGCGCTGGTGGCCCTGGACGCGCAACTGCACGTGGTGGGCCACGGGCGCGACCGCTGGCTCCCAATCCGCGAGTTCTTTGTCCTGCCGCGCGAAGACGTCGCGCGTGAGAACGTGCTGGACCCCGGCGACATCGTCACGGAGCTGGCGCTGGGGCCGCACACCGGGGCGCGCGGCGTCTACACGAAGGTGACCGACCGCGAGGCATGGACCCACGCGGTGGTCAGCACGGCCGTGGTCCTGGTCGTGGAGGATGGGGTGTGTCAACGCGCCGGAATCGCCCTGGGCGGCGTTGCGCCGATTCCCTGGCGGGTCGCGCCGGTCGAGCAGCTGCTGGTTGGACAACGTCTCACCCCGGAACTGATCGAGACGGCCAGCCAGGCTGCGGTAGAGGGCGCACGTCCCCTGTCGCGCAACCGGTACAAGATACCGCTCGTCACCGAGACCTTGCGGCGCGCCCTGCTCTCTTTTCTCTAGCAGGCTGCCCTGAAACGGCACTTCTTACGCCCGCCCCAGAAAAATCGTGTGTCGTTCGCCCTTGCGTCCACGCGAACGCGCCGCCTCGCTGCGCGCGGTGAAACCGGCCTGGACGAGCCGGTCCTCAAACCCCGTCGATCCCTCCGCAGACCACACGGCGAGCAGACCGTCCGGCTTCAAGGCGCGTCGGATTCGCGCCAGCCCGGAGCCGTCGTAGAGCCGCTTGTTCGATTCCAGACACCAGGCCTCTGGGCCATTGTCCACGTCGAGCACGATCGCATCGAACGGCTGCTTCACGTCCCGCAGGTAGTCGACCACGTCGGTGACTTCCACGACCACCCGTGGATCGGCGAGTCGATCGGTGGCCGACTCAAAACCGAACTTGCGGTTCCAGTCGACGATCGTCTCGAAGAACTCCACCACCACCACCGACGCCCCAGGGGGCAGCACATCGAGCGCCGCTCCCAGAGTGAAACCCAGCCCCAAGCCGCCGATCAACACGCGCGGATGGCTGTTGCCCCCCAACTCCCGCGCGGCAAGGTCGGCCAGAGCCTTTTCCGACCCAGGCGCCCGGGTCGACATCAGCCCCTGACCGTCGACTTCGATGTAATAGTCCCGCCCGTGCAGCGACAGAGTCATCCGCCTCCGGTCGGGCGTGGTCGTCGAAGCCAGCAGTTCGCGGCGCATCATTCTAGGAGGGCTCCGGTATTACTCGCGCTCGCGTGGCCTCGCACGATCTTCACCCCCGTCACCTTCCTCATGGTTGTAGAAACGCCAGTTCTTGCCGACGATCAGGCGCGCGCCGCGGCCGTAGTTGAAGTACGACCAGGCCCATTGAAGCACCACGAACATGCGATTCTTGAAGCCGGCGAGATAGTAGATGTGGACGACCAGCCAGGACATCCATGCCGCGAATCCGCTCAACCTGATTCTGCCCGACTGCAGAATAGCGCGACATCGGCCGATCGTGGCCATCTGTCCCTTGTCGCGAAAACGAAAGTCCGGATGGGTACCGCCACCCACCATGGTTCGGATGCGCGCTGCGAGGTACTGACCCTGCTGAAGCGCGGCGGGCGCCATGCCGGGCAGGGGGTTCCCGTCCGGTCCCTGCACGTGCGCCTGATCGCCGGCGATGAAGACCTCGGGATGCCCAGGAAGACTGAGATCCGGGCCCACGATCACACGCCCCTGGCGGTCGAGGTCCGCACCCAGTTGGTGCCCTAGAGACGAGGCCTTGACGCCCGCCGCCCACAGCACGGTGCGGCACAGGA
>CALBET010000982.1 GCA_937888665.1 uncultured Acidobacteriota bacterium | reverse complement strand
CGGTCGCCGCCCGGCCCAGCCACCAGGGTGGGCAGCGGACCGGTGCTGTCCCCCATCCGCTCGACGGGGGCCCCAAGCTTGTCGAGCAGCGTGACGTGGAGATTCGCCAGTGGGGTACGGTCACGTTCGTCGAACGCCACGTGGCGCCCACCCCGCAGGGTGCCAGCCCCGCCACCGAGCAGCACGATCGGCAGGTTGTACGGTGAATGCGCATTGCTGTCGCTCATGCCGGCGCCGTACATCAGCACCATATGATCGAGTAGCGAGCCGTCGCCGTCCGGGGTTGCGCGCAGCTTCTCGACGAACGTGGCAAAGAGCCCCACGTGGTAGCGGTTGATCTTGGTGAGCTTCGCCAGCGCGTCCGGCACACCCCGGTGATGCGACAACGGGTGGTGCGCATCCGGCACACCGATTTCAGGATAGGTCCGACCGCTCAACTCGTGACCGCTCATGAACGTGGTGACCCGCGTGCGGTCCGTCTGGTGGGCCAGCAGTTGCAGGTCGTACATAAGGGCAGCATGGTCCGCAAAGCGGGCCGGCACGCCCATGGGACGCACCACGAGCGGCACCTCACGGTCGCCCTGCGCCTCGGCCACCTCGATACGGCGCTCGACGTCGCGCACGGCGTCGAGATAGGCGCCGAGCTTGCGCTGGTCGCCCGCGCCCAGCTCGCCGCGGAGGCGCGCCACGTCATCGGTGATGGAGTCGAGGATGCTGCGCTGCTCGCGCCGACGCGCCTCACGCGCGGCGGGGTCGGTCGTGTCATTGTCGCCGAAGAGCCGCTCGAAGACCGCCCGCGGATTGTGCTCCATGGGCAGCGGCGTCGACGAATCGCGCCAGGAGATGGTGTAGGAAAACGCGCAGCTGAAACCGCCGCTGTCGCACGACCCCGCGAAGTTGGCCCCCTCTAGACCAAGTTCCAGTGACGCCAGCGGCGTGTGGCGGCCCAGCTCACGGGCCGCGATCTGATCCAAGGACACCGCCTGCGGATTCCACACGCCGGGATGCACGTCCGTCAAAAACCGGGTGGCCGCGCGCGAATGCGTCCCGCCACGCGTCCCTGGCGGCGGGGTGCAGTTGAGCCCCGACACCACCAGCATCTGATCCCGGAACGGGGCCAACGGTTCCAGGATGGGCGTCAGCTCGAACCCGGCGCCGGCGGTGGCCGGAGTCCAGTTCTGCATCACCATCCCGTTGGGCACATAGACCGCACCGAAACGGACGGTCGGGTTCGCGGCGGTGGCGCTGAGCGCGGTCAGTGCCGGCACCATGCCATCCAGAAACGGCAGCGCGACCGTCGCGCCGAGCCCGCGGAGCAGCGTCCGTCGCGGAATCGCACGTTTGGTGATCACCTTCATGACTCTGATCTCCTCATCTGAAACGGCACGCTCTCGACGACACCCAGAATGATCGACGACCAGCGATAGTCATCGGCCGCGTCGGCGACGAGCTTCCGGATGGCCGGCTGATCGGCCGCCTCCATCCGCCGCCCCACCGCGTAGGTCAGCAGCTTCTCGGTGACGGTCCGCAGGAAACTGGTCTCGTGGGCCAGAACCGCACGACGGAGCGCCGCGGGACCATCGACCTGGGTCCCATCGGCGAGCGCACCCGCCGAGTCTACAGGCGCACCATGCTCGTCGGTGACCCTCCATCGCCCGATCGCATCGAAACGCTCGAGCGCGAAGCCGGGCGGGTCCATCACCCGGTGACACGATGCGCAAGCCGGATTCGCACGATGACGCTCCAGGCGCTCGCGAACAGACTTCGGCTCAACCGCGCCATGATTGTCTTCCAGTGCCGGCACATCCGCGGGCGGGTCTGAGGGCGGCATCCCGAGCAAGTTGTCGAGCACCCACTTCCCCCGCAGGACCGGCGAGGTGCGGGTCGGATACGCGGTCAGCGTCAACAGGCTTGCCTGCCCCAGCAGACCGGCGCGGTCGTCATCGACCGCCACGCGCCGGAACCGCTCGCCGTACACATCAGCGATGCCGTAGTGACGCGCGAGCCGCTCGTTCACGAAGGTGTGGTTCGCGCTCAGCAGTTCGGGCAGTCCGTGATCCTCGCGGATCGCGTGCTCAAGAAACAGGACCGTTTCTCGCTCCATGTCCGCACGGAGGTTCTCATCGAACTCGTAAAAGACGTCCACATCAGGGATGACGCCGCGAATGCGGCCAAGCTGCAGCCATTGGGTAGCGAAGTCGTCGACCAACGCCTGGGCCTTGGGATGAGCCAGCATCCGACGTACCTGCCGCCCGCGCTCGGCCGGCTGGCTGAGCCGACCCGTCTCCGCCGCCACGAGCAGCGGCTCGTCGGGGATATCGCTCCACAGGAACAGTGACAACCGCGACGCCAGTTCCAGATCGCTGAGCCCGAAGGCCGCCCCGGGCGCCACGTCGACCGGATCCCGCTCAATGCGAAACAGGAACTCCGGCGCCACCAGCAGCCGCTCGATCGCCTTCTGAACACCGGTCTCGAATCCGGTCGCGTCGCGGCCAGTCTCATAAAAAGGTCGCAGCGTCGCCAGATCTGCCTCGGTGACGGGGCGGCGATACGCGCGCCGGGCCAACGTTGACAGGATGCGCATCGCGCAGCGATCGTCATCGGCCTCGTCAGAGTCGTCAGCGTCGCCGGTCTCATGTGCCGAGGTGTCCGGCCGGCAGGTAAAGATCCGTCTTCGACTCGCCGTATCTCCCGGCCCGGTCGCGTCGTATGGGCCAGCAACCTCCACCCGCTCGACTGCGGCGTTCCCGTCGTAGAACCCCAGTCCGCTGAGCGAGAAGCCTGACAGCCGCCGTTCCAAGATTCCGGTAGGCTCGGTTCGCGCACCGACGAACGACACGCCGAGCCGATGCATCCCCGCCGAGACCGGAACCCGGACCACCAGTCCCGCGTCGGCGTCAATCGACACGAATTGCTCCCAGTCGGGGTCCCCACGAATCGTCCCGAAGAAGCTGTAGGCGGAGGGATAGCCAACCCGGTCCGCGTCGCCGACCGCAAACCGCTTCACGAGCTGCCCATCGAGCCGCACCTCGACCTGCTGCTCTGTCCTCAT
>CALBET010000981.1 GCA_937888665.1 uncultured Acidobacteriota bacterium | reverse complement strand
GGATAGCGCCGGACAACATCTGCCGATGCCACCTAGCCGCCATCTAGCAGCAACCGGACCTCGAATGTCGAGCATCAACCGGAATCGCACATCAACCGGAACCGCACAGCTTTGATAAACCACGGATCAAATAACGGGCCTCACCCCCCAGAAAACATGCTAGGCCAGAGGAAACAACCTCTGAACTGGCTTTTTCGTAGCGGGGACATGATTTGAACCTGCGACCTCTGGGTCATCGAACAGTTAATGTCGCTAGATTCCCCCAGATACCTCAAAGTACCTGCGATTAGGCACTATTCGGGTACTTGTTAGCCATGCCGCGCCTGACCAGCAACGTTTCACTCCGTCATTTATACGGATTAAATACGGACCTAAATCGCGGTCACTGGCAGGCCGCCGAAGGCACTCACGCCGCCAGGTAAAAGTGTCAGCACCCCCTGGCGCGAGAGACATCCCGGAGGCACGACCCTCACCGCGCTGTGTCGGCCCATTCGTCCAGTACCGCCGCCCTTCTCGTCGCGCGGCGCAACCACTCGCGGGCCTTGCCCACCTCGGGATCACCCAACATCTCGGCTAGTTCGATCGCCATCGTCGCCCGGCTCACATCCCAGTACGCCCGGCACAGTTCGTCTGGTGCAGGCACGGAGTTCCGCGTCGGGCGCTTGCAATAAGCCCCGCAATCGGGGCACTGCCGCAGTGAGAACATTGCGTGACGCCGATTCTCTTGCGCCTCTCGGGCAGCGATTTTGGCCATTGTCGCCGCCGTCTGTGTCGCATACCGCAACCACTCCTGAGTCACCTCGGTCTCAGGACCACCCGCGATCTCAGCCAGTTGCATGGCCGCCGTGGCCCGTCTCACCACCTGATAGGCCAGGCACAACTCGTTCGGTCCGTCATCACGAACCGATGCCCAGCCCATGCAGTAATGCCCGCAATGGCGGCACGGCGGCAACATCTCGCACACGTAACATCGCCCCTTCTCGACCGCGGCAGAAAATTTGCCGAATCTGACAACAATTATACCCGAAATAGTGTTGTTTACGCACTTCAAAGAGCTTCTTCTCTTCCAGTCGACATGGTCGGATTCGTTAACCACAGCCCCGGAAGACCTCCGGCGAAGGCGCTTCCACCGTCGCGTCTGCGAAGACAGAGACTTTCCGGTCAGTCCAGCTAGATGACAGCCATGGACTCCGTAATTGAAACGACGAAGACGAACTGGAGAAGAGTCGACCACTAGACCTACGGCCAACCTATATTGCTGGCAGCGGAACCGACGCAAGGACGACGAGGCGGAAAACATGAGCCGAGAGTCGAAAAAGTTCTTAGCCATGATCTTGGGTGTGCTACTCGCACTAGGAGGCTGCGCGTCTAGCAACACGGAAAGCGGACAGTCCGAATCTCGGCCACCACGCGGTACACCGCCGGGGGTGACGCGCTGGGGTTTTTGCTTTCTAATTCACATTGTCGCCGTCGCTCCTTTTTGCTCATGCGAACGCGGGACGAGTAGCGCACTGGTGACCGCCGGCAAACGGCGGCTTTGCACGACTGTACTGAAGCGAACGTGTCCTTAAACCTCCCCGCCATCCTCCCGGAAACTCCACCCCTTGCATATCCGGGCAGCCGTCGACGGAGCACATGTGAAACGGCGCGCTAGCTCTTCGAAGCTGATGCCCTGCGAGTGGAGTTGGCGCATCTCCTCGACCTCCGCTGGGGTGCGCTGCCGCCACCGGCTCGGCTTGCGTGCCTGACTCCAGTGGTAGTAGCAGAGCCCCCCAGCGGCGTGCTCGCGTGCGCAGCCGTTCGTAGAGCAGCCGGTGATGCCGTAGCTGCGCAGCGGTGTTGTCACGGTTTGTCCCCGGCGGTGACGTTGGTAGTGGCTGTCACACAAACCCCGGGCCCGCACCTTTCGTGCGCAGCCGGGAACCGAGCACGACTTCATCGCGGACGATCTTGGCGATGGGTTTTCCAGGCCGCGAAGCGCGGGTGATCAGTTACCGTCACATCGTCACGGTAATCCGCAGTGTTCTGCGGAGACGACGTCCGTTCGGGGGGCTGGACGTGATCTCAAGTAGTCATTCTTTGAAGGTGGTCCAGGGCGAGCCGTGGACGGATGCGTTGAATCGCATACTCAACCCCGATAACCCCAATCGACCGTGCGGGAAGCAAGCCGGGTGAAACGGGGGGACCCGTGATGATGTCTTCCAGCTCGTCGCGGGCGAGTTTAGCGAACAGACCATCCTGGGTCGCCAGCCAGTCCCGCAACTCATGGTGCGCCGTCCGGATCGGTCGAGGGGCGGTCAGGCGATTCTGTTGAGCATGGCGCCGACCAGCATGTGAGCAGAATATGCCGCCCAGGAAGGGTCAGCTTGCACCGTCGGTGGGAGGGTCAGGCGGGGATCGTGGCAGGTTCGCGCTTCGACGATGATGTTGTCGCGAATTCCCATCGCTTCTTGGCAGGCGTCCGGCCCATTGAGTCCATCGTTGGATGCCATCGGCATGGTCATGATGTTGGTGTCTCGTTGAACATTGCCGAGAACGAAACCGCGCTGCTGCTCGTAGCCAAGGTTCGCGTGGATGTCGATCGCGGGTTCTTTGGGGTAGAGCGGTTGTGCCGGATTAGCGCATGCATTCCATTGCCGTTGTTGTGCGGCGAAAAGTTTTTGGGCATCGGCGGCGCTCGGGAACACCGCCACGGTCTGTTCCAGTCGTCGCGGGCCGTAATAGGTTGGGCTCCAACCCACACTTGCGAACGATTCAGTCTTCATCTTTTCGACCGGGCTGTCGCCATACACGCGATTGTCTCCGGTGAAGATGAGCCCCACGCAGGCCGGTGGGGTCACCTGGCGGGCGTGATCGGTCGGACCGTAAGACGACGCGGTCAGCTTCAAGGCCGGTACCGCGTAGTCTGCCCCCGCATCGGTGGTGACCTTCACTCCCAGCGTCCTGCTCAACTCGTCCGGGGTGAGCAGGACGCTGTCCACCACAGTTGTAGGCGACAGACGCGGCGGTGCCGCCGACGGGGTTACCGGTGTGGGGGGTGGGGGTGGGGGGCTTGAGCTGGGCGGGGGGGTGCTGGCAGCGGAAGTGGCCGGCGCCGATGGCGCCGCGATTTGACTGGACGTATCTTCGGGGCGATCCTTGCCCGCTAATTCCACCAAAGCCCCCAACACGACGAACACAACCACAACCACCCCCAAAGTGAGCAAAATGGTGCGCCCACCGCCACCCTGCTGACGCGATCCATGGGATTCGGGTATGAGGTCACCGTTGGCGTCACGCTGTGGGTTGCGCGGTTTTGGCGCAGGCGCGGTGGGGTCCGAGGGGGACGGTGTTCCGGCTGCGGCTTGTTCGGCGAACGCGCGGGCGAAATCGGTGCACGAAGCGAATCGGTCTTGGGGCTTTTTGGCCAGCGCGGCCCGCAGGACGGGATCCAGGCCGGCTAATTCACGGCGGGTCTTCGATAACGCAGGTGGCAGGGCGTTGAGGTGGTGTCCGATGACCACCGCGGCGTTGGACTGCGGGAACATCGTGGTGCCGGTTAGTAGTTGGTACGCGGTGGCCGCCAGCGAGTATTGGTCGGCGCAGCCGTCGAGCTCCTGGCCCATGAGTTGTTCGGGTGCGCTGTAAGCAACCGTACCCAGCGTGGTGTTGGTCGGGGTCAGGTCGGAAATGTCGTCCAGAGCGCGGGCGATCCCGAAGTCGGTGAGCTTCAC
>CALBET010000980.1 GCA_937888665.1 uncultured Acidobacteriota bacterium | reverse complement strand
CACTCCTAGGGGGGTGGCGGCCGGGCTCTGAATAATCGATAGCCGCCGGAGCAAGCTCCACGCCACCGCGAGACGCTTGGAGGTCGCGCCGTGACTCTGTTCCGCCGCGTCGTCAGGACGAGTGTCTTCTGGCACGCGAACCGCTGAATCCGAGGGTGTTTCGGTTTCCGCTGTATGGAGTGGAGTGTAGCGGTCTAGCCGGGCGTGTCAACCGGCGGTGCGCGCGATCCCCGAGGCGCGGTCGTCTGGCCGTCTGTTGAAGCGCGCTTTGCGACCGTTCTTCACTGTACGATGACGAACGATAGCCACCGAAGGACGAGGCTTCCGTGCATACGACATCACCCGATCTGGACGCCGCACTTGTCGACCCCGCCAGCTGGGCGGATGAGCGCGGCATGCACGAACAGCTACGCTGGCTCAGGCACCACGACCCGGTGCGCTTCCTCCAGCCGCCGGGCTTCGAACCGTTCTGGTCGATCACGAAGTACGCCGATATCAAAGAGATCGAAGCGAACAACACCGTCTTCATCAACGACCCGCGGCCGACGCTGTTGCGCGCCAGGACCACGGCGATGCTGCGCCTGGTGACCGGGCGGAAGCACCTGATCCGGACGCTGGTGCAAATGGACGACCCGGAGCATGCGGCCTACCGCCGGCTGACCCAGGGATGGTTCATGGGCGCCAACCTGAGGAAGCTTCAGTCTGAAGTGAACCGACTGGCAGCGGTGTACGTGGACCGGCTGGCCGACCGTGGTGGCGAGTGCGACTTCGTCAAGGACATCGCCATCTGGTATCCCCTCAGGGTCATCATGTCGATTCTCGGGGTGCCGGAGGAAGACGAGCCGCTGATGCTGAAGCTGACCCAGGAGCTGTTCGGCGGCACGGACCCCGACACGCGACCGTCGTTCACGCCGCTGGACTTCATGACGGTCGTGGCCGACTTCGAGCGTTACTTCGGGGAGCTCACCCGGCAGCGCCGCCTACAGCCCACGGATGACGTCGCCACCCTCATCGCCAACGCGGAGATCGATGGTCGGCCCATACCGGACACCGACGCCAGCGGCTACTACATCATCATCGCCACCGCCGGACACGATACGACCAGTTCCTCCACCGCGGGCGGGCTGCTGGCCCTGCTCGAGCATCCCGAGCAGATGCAACGACTCAGGGCCGACACCGACGCGGTGCTCCCGACCGCCATCGAGGAGATGTTCCGCTGGGTCACACCGGTCCGACACTTCATGCGGACGGCGACCGAGGACTACGACCTCCGCGGCACCACCATCCACACTGGGGAATCGACGATTCTGTGGTACCTATCGGCCAACCGCGATGAAGAAGTCTTCGACGCGCCGTACGAGTTTCGTGTCGATCGCGACGATGCCACCCATCTGTCCTTCGGGGTCGGGGTGCACGCGTGTCTCGGCCAGCATCTGGCGCGGATGGAAATGACCGCGCTCTTTCGAGAGTTGCTGCGCCGGGTCGAGCGGATCGAGCTGGCTGGCGAGCCCCGGTATCTTCAGTCGACTTTCGTGGGTGGCTTGAAGTCCCTGCCGATCCGCTATCGAATGCGGTAGTCGCCGCTGAGTCGCCGCTACCGGCGTGAGCGCCGACTACTGATGATGGGTGGTTTTCTGACGAGGCGTCTGTCTGGCCAGGCGCGAGGAGGGAGCAGCCAGGCGGGCTGTGACCGACGAAGCAACACCGCCAGACGGGCGCCTCGTCGGAAAACCGGTCGGTTTCCACGCGCACCAGGTGGTCATACACCGCTGCCCCTGCACGTTGGTGGTTTTCAGCGGGTCCGCCAGGCGGCCACCCAAGCGGTCGGTCTTTTGCAGTAGTTGAGCCTCATCGACCAGATACCGGTCGCTGCCATCGGGCAACCGATAGCGCCCCGACCCGAGCGGGACGACTCGGTCTTCGATCCCGATCGACGAGGCAAGGCGGGTGAAGAGGAATCCGCCCGGGGCCAGCACGCGCCACAGCTCGTCCACCATGCGATCGAAGTGGTCGGGTCCGTCGGCGAAGTGCAGCACGGCCGAGCAGATCACCGCGTCGAAGAGGTCGTCCTCGAACGACAAGGCGTCCAGAGGCTCCGTTCGAAAGCGGTCAGGCGGCGTGTTCCGGCACAGTCGTGACGCCAGCTCACGAGTGGCGGCGACAGCCCGTACCGACGCGTCGACGCCATACGTCCGGCACCCTTGGCGCAGCAGGTAGACCAGGTTCCGGCCGTTCCCGCAGCCGGCGTCCAGCACGGTCATGTCGGCGGTGATACGACCGCGCAGCAGTTGGTCGAACAGATAGATGTCGATCTGGCCGAATTGCTCGGTCAGCGTCGTGCCGCGGTCGTCGCCGTCTGGGGTATCCGCCATTGCCGGATCAAGACGTGAATTCAGGCGAACATGTGGGCCACGGACCGTCCGACCCAGACGCCGCCCAGGGCCAGCGCCACATTGGCCAGCACGTTCGCACTCGCGAGCGTCGGGCCGGCGTGGCGGAGCAAGTTGATGGTCTCGTTGCCAAAGGCGGAGAAGGTGGTGAACCCGCCCAGCAGGCCAATGACCAGAAACGCCCGCGCGTCGCCGGTCAGGAACGGCCGCGCCTCGAGCAGTTCGGACAGCCCTCCGATGACGATGCAGCCGGCGACGTTGACCAGGAGCGTGCCGAATGGGAACGAGCCGGTGGCCGAGCTTTGCACCAGCCCCACCAGCAGGTACCGCGCGACCGACCCGAGAAAGCCGCCCATGCCGACGAAGAGAATCTGTGCCATCGCTGGTCTCGTTTCGGAGAAAGGGCCGGATGGTACCACGCCCGGGCCCCGCACGACTTGCTGATCGTCTGGGCGATTGGCTATGCTCTGATGTTGTGCGAATGCAGCGGGGCTTTCACCCCGGGCTGCTAGCCTGGATGTGTTCGGAAGGCCGGGTCCCTCGGGGTTATCCGGCTTTTTGTGTCTCTGGCGCGTCTGATCTCTAGCCCCCGGCACAGGCTTCGTCGGGCAGGCAGGGCCGTCGAATGGCATACCGGCCCATGAGGGTCGTCTTGGATAAAGGAAACAACGTGGAGCAGGAAACCGAGGTTCAGCCGGAGCAGCCCGTCGAGCCCGTCCCGGCGCTGTCGGGGCACCACTCGGTGGCGGTGCCAACGCCGGCCACGATGATCGAAGCCCACGGGCTCAGCAAGTACTTCGGACCGTTCGTCGCGGTGCAGGACGCCTCTTTCTCGATTCCCGAAGGGCAGGTCGTCGCGTTCCTTGGCCCGAATGGGGCCGGCAAGAGCACCCTGATGCGCATGCTCACCGGGTTTCTGGCGCCAAGCGCCGGTCGGGCGGCGATTGCCGGGTTCGATGTCCGGGAACAGCGTATCGAGGCCGCTCGGCGACTC
>CALBET010000979.1 GCA_937888665.1 uncultured Acidobacteriota bacterium | reverse complement strand
ATGAACCCACCGGCGAACGTGTCTCCGGCTCCGGTCGGGTCGGCCACGTCTTCGACCGGCATCGCCGGCGCCGCGAAGAACCCGTCGTCGCGAGTCATCAGCACACCGTATTCGCCGCGTTTGATAATCAGCAGATTGGGCCCCATCTTGCGGATGGCGCGCGCGGCCTTCACCAGATTGGCCTCGCCGCTCAACTGGCGCGCCTCTTCATCGTTGATGACGAGGGCATCGACACGCCCCAGCACGGCCCGCAGATCGTCCGGCGCACCGTCGATCCAGAAATTCATCGTGTCGGCCGCGACAAACCGCGGCGCGTCGACCTGATCGAGCACGTCCAACTGCAACGCCGGATGAATGTTCGCCAGGAACACGAACGGTGTCGGGCGATAACTCTCCGGCAGCACCGGACGGAACTGGTCGAAGACGTTCAAGTGGGTGTAGATGGTCTCCCGACTGTTGAGGTCGAAGCCGTACTCACCCTTCCAGCGGAAGGTCTCGCCGGGTACACGCTGCAACCCGGTCAGGTCGATGCGACGTCCGCCAAACACCTGCATCTGCTCGTCGGCGAAATCCTCGCCGACCACCGCGACCATCCGGACGTCGGTGAAGAACGAGGCGGCGACACTGAAATAGGTCGCGGCGCCGCCGACCACGCGTGACGCCTCGCCAAAGGGAGTCTTGATGGAATCGAAAGCAACGGAGCCGACAGTCAGGATGGGATGCACGGTGACGCAATGACCTCGTGAAGTGAGAGCGGTTACGGGAGCTTACTCTGCCGGGACGTACTTGCCGATGAGCGGCGCCAGGTCCTGCTTGAGCCCCGAGGGAATCATGTCCGGCCGCGTAATGATAGCCGAGCCGAGAGCCGAGGCGCACGCACACACTCGCTCGACCGGCAGACGGGCGACCGCATTGGCCACCACCTGCTGTGCCGTGACGGCGTTCTGGGTCAGGGTGGCGATGATCATCTCCACCGTCACGTCGTCGTGACCCTCGTGCCAGCAGTCGTAATCGGTGACCAGGGCCAACGTCGTGTAACAGATCTCCGCCTCGCGCGCCAGCTTGGCCTCCTGCAGGTTGGTCATACCGACGATGTCCATGCCCCAGGAGCGATACAACGTGGACTCGGCCAGGGTGGAGAACTGAGGCCCCTCCATGCAGACATAGGTGCCGCCGCGATGGACCCGCGCCTGCGCCAGATCCGCGGCGTCAGCGGCAATATCGCTGAGTACCGCGCAAAAGGGATGGGCGAACCCGACATGCGCCACAATCCCGCCGCCAAAGAACGTGCTGATACGCCCCCTGGTGCGATCGAGGAACTGGTCTGGCACGACGATATCCAGCGGTCGATACGCCTCCTGCAAACTGCCGACCGCGCTGGCTGACAGGAGCCATTCGACCCCCAGCATCTTGAACCCGAACACATTGGCGCGAAAATTGAGTTCGGACGGCATCAGTCGATGCCCCTGACCATGCCGCGCGAGGAAGGCCACCCGCCGGTCGTTGAGCGTGCCGACAATGTAGGGCGCCGACGGCTCGCCGAACGGGGTGGTCACCCGGACCTCTTCGCGGTCCTTCAGGGCTGTCATGTCGTACAAACCGCTGCCGCCGATGACGCCGATTCGTACGTCCTGCTGATGTGATGGGTTCAACGCTGGGTCCATTCTTAATCGGGGCTGCGCCCCGAACCCCACGCGGCGGGAGCGGGGCGGTTCTGCTTCAACTCCACGAGCACACCTTGGGCCGCCGACGGATGAATGAAGGCCACCAGACTCCCGCCGGCGCCTTCGCGTGGCACCCGGTCGACCAACCGGACACCGCGCGCCTCGAGGTGTGCCAGCGCCGCGGCGATGTCGTCAACCCGTAGCGTCACATGGTGTAGCCCCGGTCCTCGTCGCTCGATCGACCGGGCGATGGCCGACTGCTCGCCCGTCGCCTCAAGCAGTTCCAGTGATGCGTCCCCGACCGGCACGAACCTGGCGCGCACCTGCTGGGAGGGCACCTCTTCCGATTCGCCGATCTCGAGGCCCAGCCCGTCCCGATAAAATTCAAGCGCGGCGTCGAGATCGCGGACCGCAATGCCGACGTGGTCGAGTACCGCTTTCATGTTTCCTCACTCGGGGCTACGCCCCGAACCCCACGCGGCGGCTCCGTGGGGACCCCAAATGCCCCACGCCGACACCGCGGGGCGCGCATTATCGCGCGCCTGTCCATTGGTTCCCACCCGGTTCGCGTCCACGTGGACGTCATGACGACAACGTGGCGGGTGGCGAGGTCGGGCCCACCACCTGCCGGACGATCTGCTCCGACGCCGTGTACGGGTCCACCTCGGTCGCCACGACCCGGTCGAGGATACGCACGAAGGCACCCGGTTCCAGTGCGTGGTGCTCCACGTGCCGAAGGAGACGCTCTGAGACCAGGTGGCGGACGCGGGCCTCGAGCCGGGTTCGACGCCTTCGCCCGGCCTCGGCGTCGCCCCGTGCGCGGAACGTCTCAATCATGCCCATGACGTCCGCGACACCGGTGCCCTCGGTGGCGCGGGTCAGGAGCACCGGCGGCCGCCACGCCTCTGGCGAATACCTGTGCAACCCCAGCATGGTCTCGATCTCCGACGCCGCGCGGTCGGCGCCGTCGTGATCCGCCTTGTTCACGACAAACAGATCCGCGATCTCCATCACGCCCGCCTTGAGCGCTTGCACCCCGTCGCCCGCCCCCGGCATCGTGACCACGACCGTCATGTCCGCCGTCCGGGAAATCTCGATCTCGGCCTGGCCCACCCCGACCGTCTCGATCACGACCAGATCGAACCCCGCCGCGTCCAGGACGACGATGGCGTCGCCGGTGGCACGGGCCAGGCCGCCGAGCTCACCCCGGGTCGCCATGCTGCGCACGAACACGCCAACGTCACCCGCGTGCGCCTGCATCCGGACGCGATCCCCGAGCACGGCCCCGCCTGAGAACGGGCTCGTCGGGTCGATGGCCAGCACCGCGACCGTGCGTTCGTCCCG
>CALBET010000978.1 GCA_937888665.1 uncultured Acidobacteriota bacterium | reverse complement strand
CTGTGTGTCCGGGGACCAATCTCTGAGCGCCAATCCGCGTGTCGGAGCGGCGCCGATCCAATTGCCGTTGAGCTTCGGATGGCTCTAATATCGTCTCCCATACATTCGTTGCGTGCTGCGCGATAACTGATGATGTTTGCTGAAGTTCCCCAGTCTGACGGTTATGCTCAAGGCTTGTCCCAGCTCGTAGAAATCGAGCGCCAACGAGGCCTTGGACAAACATTTCATCCCCGTGTTCTCGACTGGATGGACGCCAACCCACATAGTGGGCCTACGTTGATTTTCGACATCACGCGCATCGAGCAGCGCATGCAGTGGTTACGCGGACTCGCCGGCCCCTTATCTATCACCGCTTTGATGGCCGTCAAGAGTTGCCCGGATCCGCTGTATCTTGGCGCGGGGATGAAGCACCTCGACGGGTTCGACATCTCAAATTCGGCCGAGTACGCGTGCCTGCCCACGAACCTGGATGGCAAACTGGTCTCCGTAACGTCGCCCGCACTGAACGTTGATATCAATAGCTTTGTTGTCAAGGGTAATACCGCGGTTGTCGCACTCGATAGCCAGGAGCAGTTGGCGCGCTATTTTGATAACATGCCTCGCATACCCTACCTACTGAGGGTACAGGGCTCCGATCTCTTGGAGCAAGTTGATCCTGCACACTACGCTAGGCCCCGCTTCGGTTTTACGAAGGACGAAGTAAGGGAGGTGATTCAACAACCTCAACTGCGTGCGAATCCACCCGCTGGCTTCCACGTACATCATGGCAGCGAGAGAAACACCGCATCGACATACCGATCTATGATCAAGGCATTGAGATCACTCGCTCATCAACAGGCTATTGACCCGATGGTTATCAATTTGGGCGGTGGCTGGCACGGCGTGAATCAGGAAGAAATGGGCGGCGTGCTGGCTGACGCTCGCCGCGCATTTCCCGCACCCTGTTCAATTCTCTTGGAGCCAGGCCAGTGGTATGCCAAGCATTCCGGTTTTGCTGTAGGGAACATTGTCAATCAGACCCAGTCTGGTGACATCATCAATTACGTGTTGGATCTCTCCAGAGACTGCCATCTAAAATGGTCAAAGGTAAAACTGATTTATCCAACGAACAACAGACCCAGAAGGTTCTGTGAAGTGCAATTCTTTGGTGCTTCCTGTTATGAAGCCGACTTGATTGGAACATTCATGCTTGCTTATGATAGTGATTTCTTTAGGGAATCCGGGTTGGCAACCGGTGGGCGGGTTGTATTCAGTAATGTCAGTCCGTATTCCGCTGCCTGGAATATGTCTTTTAATGGAATTCCGAGAGCCGAGATTGCCTGGTGGGACGATTGAATCCAAACTGGGCACACCACGAAGGCGAAGAAGCCGACGTACGCCCGGGGGGTTCAACATCCTTGACCGAGTCGACAACGTCGATCCCATGTCCCCAACCTGGTAGCGGGTCGACCAGCACCACTGAGAGCGATGCGCAGATTTGCAGATCCTGCGGCCTGTGTTGTACCGGCGTGGTGACTGACCGTGTTCTTCTGGAACCAGCAACGGACAAAGCGTTCATTCAGATCATTGACAAGCAGGTGGAGGTCAAAAGGAGCAAATCGGTCATGTGGTATACGCTGCCATGTCCGCTCTGGCAGGGTGAATGCACTGAATACGAATCTCGCCCCCATGATTGCCGAACCTATCAGTGCAAGCTACTGAGGAATGTGACCGCGGGAAATGTCGAACTTGACAGCGCGCTGGATATCGTATCGAAGACCCGTTCGGCTCTGGATGAATTGGTCTCCCAGGACCGGGGGGTCGGTCTTGGCGCCTCAGAAGGCCCATCGCAGGTTTATATGCGATTGCACAAGAAACTCAACGGCCTCAAAACAGGTACCGATGAGTGCAGAGCATTCTGGCGGCGCTACCCGGCTTTCCTGACGCTAAAGTTCCTCCTTCGCCGACATTTCCTGAGCTGAGTCAGGTGACCAGGCCCAGGTCGACGACTCCGACACGGTCGAGCCAGATGCCGAGACGCAAGACGCTCCAGAGGTCCCAGCATTCGTCCGCCGTCCCCCCGGTCTGCCGGTACTGCCGATAGCAACGGGACACGTTGGGAATCGACACGAACGGATCGAGCTGACGCAGCCGCTCCTCGAACAGAGGCCTCGCGAGCGGGTCGTGGTGGCCGAGCAGCGCACGGGTGAAATCGGGGCCCAGGTGCTGGAAGTTCCTTCGCCAGCGCACGGCGTCCGGAAGCAGGCCGGCCGTGGCCCGACGCAGACCGATCTTGGTCCATCCATCGAATTTCTGGTGCCACGGGAGCGAAAGGCAAAACTGGGCAAAGCGCCGGTCGAGGAAGGGGTGCCGGGGCTCGACCCCACACGATGCGGCGACTCTGTCATAGCGGTCGATCGCGACGGCGAGGGTTGGCAGTTCGAGGCTCCGCGCGTGCGCGTGCCGGGGCGAGGGGGCACGAATGGTCGGCAGCAGTTGCAGGTCTCGTCGTCGGCGCGCTTGCAGGTCCACACGTGCGGCCAGATCGGGAGCCACCAGCGAGTCATCGATCCAGGCGGTCGGCTCGAGACGCAGTCGCACACCCTGCGAGAACCGACGCACCCACTCGGGCACCACGGCGTGTCGGCCGGCCTTCAGCAGCGCGCGACCCGTACGGTACGACCCGCCGTAGTAGCGGGCGTATCCGCGCGCGGCACCTGCGGCGGCGGCCCACTGCCCCTGACGCAGCAGAAACGGAAGATGGTGGAAGCTGGATGCGATGACGTCTCCATCGAGGCCGTCCAGCACCACGTTGAAGCCGTCGAGATGGGCCTTGGCATACAGACAGTGCAGCAGATTGATCCCGAAGTCGAACGGGTCGTCGGACGTGTCGTACAGCACATCCAGCGACGCCAGCAGGGGATCCAGCTCGCTGGCCGCGAGCTCGTGAGGACGCACGCCGCCCTGCGCTTGCACCGCCCGGATATGTCGGGTCTCCTCGCAGCGCTCCGGATCTTGGCGCGAGACGGCCGAGAGCGTGTCGACGAGCGGACGGCCGGTGTGGCCGCGCAGCGCTCTGGCGAAGGCGACGATCGCCGAAGAATCCATGCCGCCGCTAAGCATCGCCACCGGCGGCTGCGCGCTCCGCAGGCGGCACCGCACGGCTTGGGAAAACTGTTCCCGAAACGCCTCGACGTATTCGCCCGGGGACCCAAGTGTCGTCTCGCGATCCGGATCGATCGACCAGTACCTGGCAATGTCCAGCCGGTCGGCGCCGGCGCGCAGCGTGTGCGCCCCCGCCAGCTTGACGATACCGCGGAAGAACGTGCTGGTCTTGTCGAGGTCTTCGAACCCGTCGAGCAAAAAGTCGGCGACCCGCCCGTCGTCGACCCGCCGCGGCACCGCGTCAAGCGTCAGGAGGGCACGCACGTCGGAGGCAAACGCCAGGAACCGATCGGTCGCGTAATAGATGAGTGGGCGCACGCCCATGTGGTCCCGGGTGAGGATGAGCTGGCGCGTGGGCGCGTCCCAGAGGGCGAGGGCGAAGTCGCCGACCAGCTCATGGAGACCGTCCTGGCCCCGCGCCTCGTACACCCGCGCGATGAGCTCCGAGTCGCTCAGGGCGGCCAGCGCGTCGGCGCCGATGCCGAGCCGAGTGGCAACCTCGTCGCGGTTGTCCAGCCGGGCATCGGCGGCCAGCGTGAATCGCTCCGCCACGATCGGGCCCTTCTCGTGGAGCGATTCGGGTGTCGAGGCCAGCTTGCGATACGCCAGCCCGATCGGTCCGTCGCACCAGATGCCCCACCCGTCCGGGCCCCGGCGCTTCATGGCGTCGAGCATCCGCTCCAGGTCGGGGCGGGCCACCGGCGCGCCGTCACGTCGAAAAATGCCGGCGATGGCGCTCATGCGACGTTCGGGTGATTGTCGGCCGGTTCGAGCGTGACGAGACCCTTCTCGACGAGATGCCGCAGGAACTGCCGCATGTCCGTGCGAAGCCGTTCTTCCGACACCTCGAACTCGCCGACCATGGTCGCGACCACGCGCTCGCCGCGACCGAGTCGCCCCAGCAGCGTCCAGAACCGTGCGCCGGCCGGATTCAGGCCGAAATAGGTCTCGGTCGCCAGGTCCAGCAGGACCGCTTCGCCGGAGACCTCCTGGACCAGGACCTCATCCGACACCACCGCGACGGCTTCGAGGGGATCTGTCATCCGCATGTCTCAATGACTCATCGCGTAGACGATCAGGTTGACCGTGATCTCGATGGCGTAGGTCGAGTACTTCAAGGGGTAGTACGGACTCTCGGCCCACTCCCACGCGTCACCGATGTCCGTGTTCCAGTTGATGGCGACCATCAGACGGCCGTCTTCATCGAAGATGCCGCGCAGGTGGGGCACAATCCCGTCCCGCTGCCAGGTCGGCCCGCCTTGCGCCCGGGAGATGTTCGGGACCTGCACGATTTCCTCGATGTTGTACACCGTGTTGAAGACCGGATGGTCGAGCGGCACCTCGATGATTTGGTATTCGGGCAACACCCGCTTGATCTCGCTTTCGAAGTTCGCCCACTCCTGCGTCCCCCAGAAGTCGTCGATCATCAGGAATCCGCCCGCCAGCAGATACCCCCGGAGCCCCTGCACCTCCGGCTCGGTCATGTACATGTAGCCGACCTCAAGCGCATAGAGAAACGGGAACTTGCGCAGCTCGGGATCATCGAGCCGGACGGCGTGCTCCCGCTCGTACGCGTCCAGGTCGACCAGCCGGTCGATGATGGTCAGAAACTGCTGATCGGCTTTCGGGTAGTCGGTGGCCCAGGATCCGCCGTAGCGCCGGCCGCCGCCGCCACTGTAGATGGCACGCGTGAAGAAAAACTCTCGGCCCGCCGCGTTCGCATTGGTGGGAGCCGGCCTGACATCTTCCCGCCGAATCAGTTGCTGCCCCGGGGCCGCGGCTTCACCGACGCTGGGGACCGCCTCTGACCGCTCCGCCGCCCACAACGCTCCCCAGGCGATGCCGATGAGGCTCGCCGTGATCACGCCTGCCCGCAGGACCCGCATGTGCAAGCATTCCTTCCGGGATATGATTGACTGGTCCTAACGCTACCATCTTTGCCGGTACGCCCGGGACATTCCAGGGAGGCACCACCATGATCGATAACCGAGTCTTGATGGCCGTTGTGGCCGCGGGATCACTGATGACCCCGGTCCTGGCCCATGCGGCCGACTATCACCACGTCCACATCACGGCGGCGAGTCCCTCACAGGGAGTCGCGTGGTACGCCGAGCACATGGGCTGCGAGCCGCTCACCGACCGGAGCGACGCCGCCGACTGCTATGGCGTGGAGGTCATCTTCGTCCCACAACCGACCTCAGGGGGCAGTCAAGGGACGGGCATCGACCACATCGGGTTCTCGTTCCGCGACGTGACGGCGAAGATGGCCGACCTCGAGGCGGTGGGTGTCCGCGGCTCAGGCGTGCGGTTACAGCGCAACGCCGACGGATCGACACTGCGCGACGTGCCCGGCCTGTTCAAGCTCGGTTTCATCTTCGACCCGTGGGGCACGCGGATCGAGCTCGTGGAGGATCTCGACACGCTCGGCTTTCACCACGTGCACCTCAGCGCCAGCGACCCCGCCGCCACCCTGGCGTGGTATCGCGACGTGCTCGGCGGCGAGCCGGCGAGCTTGAAGGGGCGTCTCGACGGACTGCGGTTCGGCAACGTCTGGTTTCTGGTGTCGGCGTATCCGGAGGGGACACCGGGCACCACCGTGGAGCGCGCGATCGACCACGTGGGCTTCGTGGTGGACGACCTCGACCAGGCGGCCGCCACCTTTCGTGAGCGAGGCGTGACCTTCGAGCAAGAGCCGGCCGTGCCGCAAGGCGGGCGTACCGCCGCCAAACGGGCGTTTCTCGCCGGCCCGGACCGCGTACGGGTCGCCGTCGTCGAGACCGGATTCGCCGGGGCCGACGTCGACCTCGGCGCGGCCATTCTGACCACTGAGGCACTGGGACAATATGACGCACCCCGAACGCCGTGGGGCGAGCCCGACTTCCAGGGCGTCTGGACCAACAGTTCCGCCGCCGGGATCCCTTTCGAACGGTCCGGTGAGGTCGACGCCGGGGAACTGACCCCCGAAGAGGCGGTGGCACGCCACGAAGGGC
>CALBET010000977.1 GCA_937888665.1 uncultured Acidobacteriota bacterium | reverse complement strand
CACCCCGTTGCCTGTGAAGTCGGAGGCAACGTCGAGGGCCACGGCGCCGACTAGGCGCGTCGATACTCGTGGCCTACCCCTCGGAAGTGCCCTGCCCCTGATCGAGCTGTTGCCGAGCAGTCATGCCGCGAAACGCCAGATGGCCGCTTCCGTCGATTGGCGATTCTACAACACCCGCTGACTGACTAGTGCTGGTGACCGAACCAGCTGAATCTCAAGATGCTACACCCCACAAGGTCAACCGGCTCGGGTCGGGCTGCGCGCGACCACCAGGAACTGGCGCCCGAACAGCGGCCACACGGGCCAGAGTCGCAAGTACAGCCGGATCACCCAGTCCGGAGACGCCGGCTTCCCGGACATCGTGAACGGCAAGAAGCGATCGAGGGACCGCTCGATGCGAAAGCCTTCCGCCTCGAGACACTCGCCCAAAGATCGCTCCGACAATGGGATGTGGTGGTCATAGAAATCCCAGTAGGCGCCCGGCAGGTACCGGATATTCGGGCCGAGGCAGATCAGCTGGCCACCGGGCCGCAGACACCGAAGCGCCTCTCGTACGGTCGCACTCACGGCGCCCTTGTGTGGCAGGTGCTCGAGGAAGTTGCTGGTGAACACGACATCCAGCGAGGCATCCGGCAGCGGCCAGGCCGTGGAACAGTCCTGTGCTAAGAACTCAACTGTCGCGTCCAAGTGCTCCCGGCTGTCTGGATTTAGGTCCATTCCCAGCCGGCGTGCGGCGTGAATGTTGTTGATGAACTCGCCCCAACCACAGCCGAGATCAAGCACCGCGCTGGATGGCGGGATCATGGGTTGGAAGAAGTCGGCGGTCAGCACGCGCCAGACGCGCGTCCGATCGGCTGCAGCGAGTCCGAAACGGGCGCGGTACAGCGTCATCAACTCTTCTGGGCGCGCGCTCATCCGGCAAACGTCCAAGTCTTGTGGGCGAAATAACTTGTAAATGCGGTACAACCCAGCCCGACGAGGTGGGCACCGCCCTCCAATCCGGGACCGGTTTCAACTATCGTGTCCAGAAGCTGCAGGGTCAGCAGCGAAGCACCCAGGTTCACCACTAGTCCTCCGAGGTTCACCACGACGAAGCGCATCGCCTCCGTTCGCCGGGATGTCGTACGGGTCTCCGAGAACACGAAGGCTCGATTGAGTGCGAATGCAACGGTGAGTCCCACTAGGAAGGCCAATAGGATGGACAGCTCAAACCGTACGTACAGAGCGAAGGCGAAGCGGCTCCCAAAATTGGCCAGCGCGGCCACTCCGCCAACTCCGAGAAATGCGACGAACTGTCTGGGACCGCCATGGGTCATCGGGGACTTCCAGTGAGGCGGACGAGTTCCTCCGCGATTCGGAGGCTCTCTGAGATCGACCGATCCTCAGGGTAACAATGGGAGGTGTCCGCCATCAAGAAGCCACTGATAGACGTCTGCATCGACGGTAGCTTGTCCGCGAAGCCCGGCCCGCATATCGGCTGCGCATATCGGTAGCGCGAGACGTGGGTCGCCTCGATGGTCGCAGGGTTCCACTCAGGCCGCATCCGCTTCAGGCACTCCGTTGCGTCGGCGGCAAAGGTGTCGTGATCCCAGTCCCAGCGGGTATGCGCGGCGGGCAGGTAGTAGGGCACGTACACCACGTGGGAACCGATTGGGTTCAGATTCGTGTACTCGATGATGCCAGGAACCTGGATCCGCGGGTCGTTCACGTTGATCCAGAAGTAAGGCGTGAACTGCTCGGAGAGCTTGAACTTCACGCACACAACGCCGATGTTCTGAATCGCGGCGACACGGGCGAGTTCTTGGCGGGAGAGCGACGGAGCGAGTGCCGGCACGAACTGCAGCGGCACTGTCGAAACCACCAGTTCGGCGGTGTGGGTTTTTCCGCGGGAAAGCACTCCCGTCACCCGACCATCTCCCGAGAGGACGCTCTCTACTGGAGACCGCAGCCGGATAGAGCCACCCCGTGCCCCCAGCCGGGCCGCCAGCGCGTCGAGCAGCGCCTCCGATCCGCCCTCGAGGTAGCCCATCTGCTCGTGAAATGCGTTCTTGCGGGACAGTGCGACACGCCGCATGCGCGTGGCTATCCAGGCGGCGGAGATCGACTGTTGGTACTCGTAGAACTTGAGCTCGAAGGACTTGCGCCAGAGCAACTCATAGGCGTGGTCACCGACCCAGCTGCGGATCCACTCGGTGGCCTCTACGCCGTCGAGCGTTCGCCAGTCGCCCATGGACCGGGCGCGGAGGACGTGCAGTGCGTAGCGCAGTTTCTCGCGGCGGCCGAGGTGCGGGAACCTGAGCAGGGCGTCCGGTCGGCCCCACTCGTACATCGCGCCGTCGTAGAAGAACCCCATCCGAGTGGTGCGCCACCGCAGCCTTGACGTGAGGCCAAGCGCCTCGATCAGCGCGAGTAGGGGCGCATCGGTCTTGCAGATGAAGTGGTAGTAGCGCTCGATTCGCAGGCCATCGAAGTCGAACATAGCCGACATGCCTCCGATCCGGTCGTCGGCCTCGAACACTGTGACCTGCCAGCCCTCACTTTGCAGGGCGTCCGCTACCGCAAGGCCCATTGGGCCGGCGCCGATCACGACGGCTGGACGACCCTTTCCGTCTTCTGTCAATGGGGACTCTCGAGCACGATGCTGCTGTAGACAGGATCGCACAAGGTCTGTTCAATGGCCACCCGAAACGGCGTGGGCGCGAAGCCAAATGTGGCCTCGATGTCGACGCCTTCGAACATGTCTCCCACTACCAAGGCAGCGAGTTGCTCGCTCGTGAAGGGAGGTCTCGATGAAAACATCGCGAAGGTGCGGAGGAGCCCATCGAATGCCACATAAGGAATCCGCAGCACCAAAGTGCGGCTGCGCTTTACGTCGCGGATCGTCTTGATGATGTCGATGTAGGTAATCTCCTCCGGTCCCGTGAGGTCGTAGGCCGGGCCGTTCGGCTGGAGCTCCATCAGCGCCAGAAGCACCCGGCAGAGATCTCTGCTGTACAGGGGCTGACGGAGGTAGCGGCCGTGACCCGGGATCGGGAAGACCGGCACGCGATCCATGAATCGACCGAGCCAGCCTAGATGCTTGCCGTCGAACCAGCCGAACATCAGGGTGGGCCGAACGATGCAGTGGCGCTTGCCGCTTGCCGCGACGAGTTCCTCTTGGGCGCGCTTGGTGCGTACATACGCGTCGTCGGCCGCAGAGTGGACCACACTTGAGCTGACGTGAACGACAAAGGCCTCGAAGGCCACCGCGTCAAGGACCAAGCGCGTGGCATCTACGTTGTTTCGCGTGAAGGTCGCCTCGGTCTTTGCCGCGATCTGCGCATGCAGCAAGAACACGACGGACGCCGCTGCCACTTGGGCTTGCCAGTCTCCCGGCTCTGCGAGATCGACCTCACGGACTGCGACGCCCGGGTGGAGCTTTTGGAGGATCGCGATGTTGGCCTTGTTCTTGTCGAGGGCTGTAATGCGCGTATGTCCCTGTTCCAAAAGCAGGGTGACTAGGTTGACACCCACCAGCCCCGCCGCGCCGGTGATTACGATGGGATCGTCTTTTTTCAACGCGCACTTTTGGGGCATTCGAACTCGTTGGCAACGTCGCGGACTATCGGCTGGAGGCGCGGCTGTCGTGCGACTGGGACATGCATTGCTTAGGGCCGGCGATGGTAGACGGCCCACGCGTAGGTCACTTGGACGGGCGAGTTGGCCTCAAGCTCCTCCACAAGGTCGAAGTCGCCGAGGATCGATTCGGGCAGATCTTGCCCCACGCCAGTGCGCAGCACCAGCCAGTCGCAGTCATCCAGCAGCGACGGGTCACGTTTGTACAGCCACAACGCATCCAACCAGGGGTTCCTGCCTTGGAACGCCATCCAGTGAGACGTGGTCGTCGCCACACACTCATCGGGCGGAACGATCTCCTGGAGCGCGCGGAAGGACCCATCCAGTCGACCGCGCGGGTCCTCGCGCAAAGTCCAAAACACCGTGAGTGCTACAGCGAACCAAGCCACCAGTACGAGGGATGTAGCTATTACTCGTCCGGCACGTTGGCTGTCGTGGGCGAAACGCGCGAGAACGACGACCAAGCAGGGCATCAGGATCGCCGCGCTGGCCCAAAAGTAGGTGTAGGCGGTAGGGCGCCAGATCGCCCCCAACACGAGCGCGAAGAGCCCGACTGCGTACAGCACCTGGGCCAGACGTCTGGCCTGGTGGGCTTGTACGCCGTCGGCGGGGGGCAGTGACAGGGCCGACAGCGGGAACCACAAGGCAGCTAGTACCAACCCAGGCAACAACGTGGCTTCGGCGAACAGGCTACGGCGTACCAGCGACAGCCAAAGCTGCAGCGTGGCATGGGGTTCCCAGCCTGCGGCGGCCCGCATGGCGCCGAGAAACTGCTCGTTAAACACGCCGGGGTATTGGAACTCAATCCATCCGACCCAGGCGACGAACACCGCTGCGGTAGTGACTGCGCCGGCGCAAACAATCGGAACGGCGCGTGCGAAGGCCTTCGCCGTGCGCGGTACGGGGTCGTCCTCTGTGCCGTCCCAGGCTGAGGCGAAGGCCCTGGCGGCGATGGTACCTCCTCCGAGGACCCCAGCCCATGGCGCTGCGAGAGAAGCGAGCCCCGCGAAGACGCCCGACGCCGCGGCCCTCAGTGCGGGCGACCCTCCAGCTGGATGCCCGATCACCCACAGGTCAAGCCAGACAAAGAGGAGACCGAGGCCCTCCTGCCGGTCCAACGTGCGGTGGCCCGGGAGCCAGATCAGACCGACCGCGAAGGCAGCCCACCACCGGACCTTGGGATCGACGGCGTTGCCCTGTGCGACCCGCAGAGCGGTGGCCGCAATGGCGAGGGTGCCGGCGAGGTGGACGAGTAGGTCCCACGAGATGGAAACGCGCCGGGTGATCCCGAATACCCTGTACACGCTAGCAAGGAGGTACTGGGGGAGTGGCGGGTAGCTCGCGTAGACCTCGTGGGACCGAGGGAAGAAGCCGGTAAGGCCAGGAGAGGCCAGGTGGCCGGTGGCCGCGAGGGTCGCCGCTGGTCCCTTGAACCAGGAGTCGTCGGCGCCCGGTGGCGGCATCCCCAAGGCCACGAAGCATGTGGTGAGCACAAGGCCCGTCGCGAACAGCCAGAACAGGAGGGAGCGCAGGCCCGCGACCGGGCGCGGTTCGAGGGAGGTCGGCGAACGGTCCTGCGGCCTCAGGGCCGGCTCGGTCAGCCGCTCCATTTGCCGTCCACACTGTGAGGCATCGCGCCTGTGCCACGACAGCCCGCATCGACTGCGCCGCCTGCCTGGCATGTGTGGCGTGTCGGGGCGAGAGCAGTCAACGCAAGAATGAGACGACGCGGAATCTTAACACCACCAGTCATCCTCCTCGCGGCGACTCTCGGATTATCCGGATACATACTACCTTCCTGCGGCGCCAACTTGGCAGAGGTGGGGCTACGAGCGGGCGACAATACCACTCTCGCAGACCTACGTCCAGCGTCCAAGCCGCGAACTCCGCCCGACCCATCGGTCATCGGTACCGAAACGGCACAGGATGAGCTAATCCCTTTGTTCGCCTTGCAGATTCGGTCCATCGACGGGGGATAGGAGATACGAAGGCCATGTCGAGAGTATGCCTGGAATGCCGGCCCT
>CALBET010000976.1 GCA_937888665.1 uncultured Acidobacteriota bacterium | reverse complement strand
GCTAGACGGCCCGCCGCTCCATCTCTTCCACAAACAGGGAGAAGAGATAGTCGGCGTCGTGCGGCCCCGGCGACGCCTCGGGATGGTACTGGACGCAGAAGGCCGGATGGCTGGTGTGCCGCAGCCCTTCCACAGTCCCGTCGTACAAGTTGAGGTGGGTCACCTCGACGTCATCAGGCAGCGACCCCGGGTCGACGGCAAACCCGTGGTTCTGGCTGGTGATCTCGACCTGACCGGTGGAAACCTGCTTCACCGGGTGGTTCGCTCCCCGGTGCCCGAACTTCAGCTTGTAGGTCGTGCCGCCCATGGCTTGGGCCAGTACCTGATGCCCCAGGCAGATACCGAAGACCGGGACGTCTGCCTCCAGCACGGTGCGGACCGCAGCCACCGCGTAGGGCAGGGCCGCCGGATCTCCAGGGCCATTGCTGAGAAACACGCCGTCGGGCTCGATGGCCAGCAGGTCGTCGGCAGGGGCGGTGGCCGGAAAGACCCGCACCTGGCACCCATGCGCCGCCAGGCGGCGAAGAATATTCCGCTTCAAGCCGAAATCGTAGGCCGCGATGCGCAGCGGCCGACCGGCGCGCCGCTGCGGCGTCAGCCGAAACCCTTCCGGTTCCAGGCCAGCCCCGGCGCCACCGGTGGCGCCCGGCCAGTCGAATGGCTCGGCACAACTGACGGTGCGCACCAGGTCGAGACCCGCCATGGGCGTCACGCGGGCCGCGTCGGCCACCAGCTCGTCCGGATCCACATGCCCGGTGCCAATGATGCCGCGCATGACTCCGGCGGTCCGCAACACACGGGTCAGTGCGCGGGTGTCGATGCCGGTAATCGCAACCACGCCGTGGTCCGTCAGGTAATCGCGGAGGGTCCCCTCGGCGCGCCAGTTGCTGGCGATGGGTGAGACGTCGCGCATGACGAAGCCGGCCACCTGGGGACCGCGCGACTCAATATCCTCCGCGGCCACGCCGTAGTTCCCAATTTGCGGCGCGGTCATGGTGACGATCTGTCCCGCGTAGGACGGATCGGTCAACACTTCCTGATAGCCGGTCATGCTCGTGTTGAACACGACCTCGCCGCGGGCGACGCCGGGGGCGCCCGCCGCGGTCCCGCGATACCAGGTTCCGTTTTCGAGAGCGAGGACTGCGATCATCAGCGGGCGGGAGCAAGCGAGGCGGTCACGTCGGCCTGTGTGTTCGAGCCAACCTGCACGGTCGTCGCCCACTCGCGATAGCCGTCGGACTTGAACTCGAGGTAATGCGAACCGGCCGCCACGTCGGGTATGAGCATCGGTGTTTCGCCGACCAACCGCTGGTCCAGCCACACCTGTACTCCCGGCGGCCGCGTGTCGACAAAAATGGATCCTACCTCAAGCGGCGCGTTCGCGGGGACAGCAACCGGTGTGAGCCGCGCATCGACCGCGACGATGGGGTCGTCGGCCGAGATCGTCAAGCGGCGGTCCTGCGTCTCGTATCCCTCGAACGTGAACGTCACATCGTAGGCGTCATATCGCAGGTCGGCCAGTGCCAGCGGGGTCGTGCCGCGTAGCTCCCCATTGACGGCCACCTGGGCGCCCGGCGGGGTGGACCGGACGAGCAATCGGCCGTCGTTCGCCACCGGCGCGGGTGCCGGCCTTGGTCGCGCCGCGATCGGCGTCAGCACCTCGGGCTCAGCCGGCGTCGAGGCTGGCGGAGGCTCGGTCGGCTCGGATAGCGGCATCACCACGGGAGGCGGCGAATCGGCGATGGTCGCCTCGCTGTACTCCCTCCCGGCGCCATCGTCGGGTGTGCCCGGCGCCGCGACCATTTCCGGGGCCTCGAGACCAGCGACCATGCGTGCATCCGCCGAGCTGTCTTCTCCGGCGGCGGACAACCACCCGTACCCGATGGCGAAGGCGCCCGCGATGACCGCCACCACCATGAGCACCAACGGGACGACCGGCAACCGGCGTGCTGTCGGCGCCCAGCCAGCCCCAGCGGCGACGCCCTCGTCGTACTCGTCGTCTCCAGGGTCGTCCTCGTAGTCGTAGTCCTCGTCGGGGCCCCATGGCAACGACGCGGCACCGGGGGTCTCGGTGCCCCGCCCTGACCGTATCGGCGCATGTGCGGCCCGGTGGCCATCGTCTTCTTCGTACTCGTCAGCATCGTCCGGGTCCTCGGCATCGAGGGCGTCGTCCCCCAGTCGAGCGGAGAGGTCGTTGAAGCTGATCGGCTCGTAGACGCCCGCCGCCTGAGTGTCCGGCGACTCCGCGTCGAGGCGTTCGTCCTCCACCCGAGCCCGGCGCGGCTGCGCAACCTGATCGTCGTCGTCTTCGCCGTCGTACGGCCCCGCGACATCAGCCAGGCCAGCCCTGCCAGCGTGGGCCGGCTCGGGCGCCGCGATGTCGTCGAAGAACGACTCCCCCAGAGACGCCGACACCGGCGGAGAGGCGACCTCCCGATACCCGGGTGCGCGTACGGGCCGCGCGGCGTCATCGAGGACCTCCGACAGATCCAGGTCCCAGGACTCCGAGACCGGCGGCCTGGCAGGGTGCCGGCTATCGCCGGCACTGGGGCTGTCGCCCAACGCGTCATCCAGTGCCCGATCGGCCGCCGCGTCCAGCGCGTGGCCCAACGTTTGCTCCGGCTGCCAGGCGGTGTCCACGTCGTCCATGCGGTCCAGCTGCGGGGCGTCGGGCTCCGGCTCCACGGGTCGCTCGAACCCCGGCGGCGGACCAACCGGGCGCGGCTCATACGCCCTAGGCTGGCGCAGCTCTCTCGCCTCCCCATGGTCCAGGCTACGTTCGCTCCAGTCGAGCTCAGGTGTCGGTGTTCCTTCAGGTCTGTTCCTGTTCGCCATGCCTACCCCCTCGGTCTGCGCGACCGCAACAGTAGCCGCCGGCACGCCGTGGCGCCGGTCCTCTTCGTCGTCTGCGGCACCGTCCGCGACCTCGTCACCGGCGTTCGAACCCTCCGCCGGTTCCTCCGCATCAGCCCAGTTGACAGTCTCAGGCCCCGCCGTACGCGTGGTTATCTGGAGGGCCGCCAGCGCCTCCCGTACCACCTCAGCTCCGGTCCATCCCACGGCGTCAGCCAGCTGGTCGGCGAAAAGCCTGGCCGAGCCGGGACGATCAGTCGGCTTGACGGCCAAGGCCGACGCGAACAGCCGGGTGAGCCGGGTCGCATCGCGCGCCCCCGACACCCTCGCCATCGTCTCGGTCACCTGCTCGCCAGTGCCCGAGACCCGCCGCCCGGTGAGCAACTCGTAGATGATGGCCGCCAGAGCGAACCGATCTGCCGCCGGTCCCCACGTGCCGCTCGACGTCTGCTCCGGTGCGGTGTAGGGCCGCCGGAGGGGTCCACGCACACCGACCCGTTCGAGCGCCGGAACCACCCCGAATCCGGTAATCCGGGCCAGTTCGGGAGTGACGAACACGTCGCGTAGATGCAGCGCACCGTGCGTGAGACCGCACGCGTGCGCGGTGTCGAGCGCGTCCGCCAGTTGTACGACGAGCGGCAGTGCGGTTTCCACCGCCGCTGGCGCATAGTGCCGGATCGCCACGTCCAGCGACTCGGCAGCAACATACTCCGCCGCCAGATACGGAATATCGTCAGACAGCCCGGCCCTGAGGGGGGTCACCAGCGCCGGGTGTGAGCCTCCGGCCCGCGCGATGCCCTGCAGCCCATCCGCCACGGTACGGGATTGCTCTGGGGTGAGATCGAGATAGAACGCCTTCACGGCCACCAAACGGTCGCCGTCCGGCTCGTACGCTCGGAACACTGGCCCGAGCACCCCGACCCCGATCTGGTGCATGACCCGATAGGGACCGAAAATGCCCGGCGGGGCTATCGGAGTCGCGTCGTCGTGTGTCAGGGGACCGGTACCTCCACCTGGGTTGTTAGAATAGCACGGAAGTGCACTATTCTTCAGTATGATAGCGGCGGTCGACCCCCTCGGCCAGAGCGGTGTCAGCGCCCGCCCCGGCGAGCGTCGACAGCGACCTGCTGTCTTGACACCTCAGCGCCGCTCTGCAACAGTGCTGCCCCGTGCCTTCGGATCCTACCGCCACGTCTCTCCCCGACTCCGTTGCCGTCGACATCGGCCGCTTTCCCGGCATCAAGCGCCTGGCCGCGGACTACGCCACGAACTTCAGCGCCCTCGCCTCGTTTTTCGCTGGCGACCCGGAGGACGATGACGCCTGGCGCACGACCATCACGGCTCGCCAGGCGTCGCCCCGACCAGACGCCATCGCGGGAATCGTCGCCGCGCAGCAACGAGCCCGAAACGCCCCGATAGAGGCCACGAGGGCAGCGGCACGCCTGGCGGACCCGAAGACGGTGGCGATTGTGACCGGGCAGCAAGCCGGACTCTTTGGCGGACCGCTCTATACGCTGCTCAAGGCGATCTCCGCCATCAGGCTGGCCAGACTCGTCGAGGCACGCCACGGCGTCCCAACCGTCGCGGTCTTCTGGGTGGATGCCTAGGACCACGACCTGGACGAGATCCATGCGTGCAACATCCTCGACGCCGACCAGGCCGTCGCGACGCTGGCTCTCTCACTGCCACCCACGACAGCGGGCGCCCCAGCCTCCACGATACAGCTCGGCTCGGACATCGACGCCTTGCTTGACCAGTTGACAGCCGCCTTGCCACGAACGGACTTCACCGACGCGCTCACCGCCGACTTGCGACAGGCGTACGCGCAGGGCCACGGACTGGTTGAAGCGTTCGCGATCTGGATCGAGCGGTGTCTCGGACACCTGGGGCTCGTCGTGTTCGACGCGTCGGACCCGGCGGCCAAACCATTGGTCGCGTCACTGTTCGAACGGGAAATTCGCCAACCCGGCGTAACCGCCACGCTGGCGCGCGCCGCCGGAGAGCGCCTGCGTGACGCCGGATTTCATGCCCAAGTTGACGTCCAACCGGACTCGGTGGCGCTGTTTCTGCTGGGCGAGCGGCGCCTCGCGATTCGTCGAGACGGTGACCAGCTCAGGATCGGCGACGAGACGATCTCCAGCGATGAGTTGCTGGACCGGCTTCATGACGCCCCCTCGACCGTTGGGCCGAGCGTGCTGCTGCGTCCCGTGGTGCAGGACCACCTGTTCCCTACCGTGTGTTACGTCGCTGGCCCAAACGAGCTGGCCTATCTGGCGCAGCTGAAAGAGGTCTACGCGCACTTTGACGTGCCAATGCCGCTGATGGCATCGCGGATGACCGCCTCGCTGGTGGACGCCGCGGTCATCAAGTTCGTCCGCCGTCATGAGCTGGCGGTCGAGACGCTCCAGCCCCAGGACGAGTCGGTCCTGAACGAGCTGCTGGGAGCCCAGCTTCCGGACTCCGTGGACCGGGCGATGCGCGCGACCGACGCGGCATTGCACGAGCAGATGCAGGCCCTCGCTGTGGCCGTCACCGCGGTCGACCAGACCCTGGCTGGCGCGGCCGAGTCCACGCTGGGACGAATGGAACGGGACCTCAAGAATCTACGCAACAAGGTCGTACAGGCGGCCAAGCGGCGCGATCAGACCCTGCGGCGTCAGTTCGCGCGGGCCCAGACGCAGCTGTTTCCATCCGGCACGCCCCAGGAACGGACCATCGCCGCTCTCTTTTTCCTGAACCGGTACGGCCCCGCCTTGATTGACCGCTTGGCCACTGACCCGACGC
>CALBET010000975.1 GCA_937888665.1 uncultured Acidobacteriota bacterium | reverse complement strand
TCAGAACTTCGAGATTATCGCGGTGGCCCAGGACACGCTAGGCGAGGCCGCCACCGGTGAGTGGTACGATGCGGCTGACCCGACCTACACGGCGCTCATCGATACGACCCATCGCGTAAGTTCGCTCTACAATTTCGTGAACGTGCCGTCCGCCGCCTGGATTGACGAGGAGGGTCGCGTCGTCCGAATCAACGAGGGGACGTATTCCCAGGTGCTCTCGCTGGGTCAGACGTCGTTCGGTACGGACGAGTACCGACCGGCCGTCGTCGATTGGGCGACCAAGGGGGCGGCCAGTGTATACGTGTGGTCGCAAGACGAGGTGGTGGGAAAGATCCGCCGGCGGACGTCCGATGAGGCGCTGGCCGAGCCGACCTTCAAGCTTGGCGTCTACTTCTACGAGACCGACGCAGCGCTGGCCAGGAGCTACTGGGAGCGCGCCCAGGCGCTGGCCCCCGATAGCTGGAACTTCCATCGGCAGGATTGGAACCTGACGGAAGGGCTGGGTGGGCCCAAGTACCGCGCCAAGCGCGGCGCCTTGGGTGACAAGGACTACTACGCCCCGTTGGAGTTGCCCACTCCGCCGACGACGCCCACGCGGTAGGGCGCTTTGACGCGAATCGTTCAGCGGCGGCGCCCCGCACGTTGCTACTGAAGACCGCCACGCACCGACGTGACGCGGTAGGTGTTGAAGCCCAACCAGTGCATGCGCCCGTCGAAACGGGCGTGTTCCTGTTTGAGGCACCGGTCCACGATCACGGTCAGCCCGCCCTCCTCCGCGATCCGCGTCCCCTCTTCGCTGATGACCCCGAATTGACACCAGAGGGTCTTGGCGCCAACCGCCACCGCTTCGGCGGCGATGGCGGGCACCGCGTCCGGCGCGCGAAAGACCGAGACGATGTCAATCGGTTCCGGCACGTCGGCGAGGCACGTGTAGCTCGGTTCCCCGAAGACCGCTGATTCACGCGGATTGACCGGGATGACGCGATAGCCATGCCGAATGCAGTAGAAGCCGACGAAGTTGCTGGCCCGCAGTGGGTTCCCGGACAGCCCGACGACGGCGATGGTCTTCGACGTGTGCAGCACACGCTGAATGGCCACCGGGTCTTGATAGAGGGTCATATCGAACGGTGCGCTCATGTGAATGACACCTCCGGGACACGTGCCGCGGCCCGCGCAAACCCTTGTTCGAGGTCCCAGATCAGGTCGTCGATCTCTTCGATACCGACCGACAGCCGGATGGACCCGGGCCGCACGCCGGCGGCTTCGAGTTCGTCGTCGCTGAGTTGACGATGAGTCGTGCTGGCCGGATGGATGATGAGACTCTTCGCGTCGCCGACATTGGCCAGGTGCGACCACAGGGTGACTCCGCGGATAAATTCCTGCCCCGCCTCTCGGCCGCCTCGGCAGTCGAACGAGAACACCGCACCCGCACCGGCGGGCAGGTATTTCTCGACCAGCGGGCGATACCGGCTGCTGGGTAGGCCCGGATAGGTGACGTTCGACACGAGTTCGTGCGACTCGAGATACCTGGCGACGGCGGCGGCATTCTCGACGTGGCGTGCCATCCGAAGCGACAACGTCTCCAGGCCCTGCAGGAACAGGAATGCGTTGAACGGACTCATCGCGGCGCCGAGGTCGCGCAAGGTCTCGGCCCGCAGCTTCATCAGGAAGCCGAGGACGCCGAACGTACTGTGGAACTCAAGTCCGTGATACGCCGGCGACGGGTCGGCGACGACTGGAAAACGTCCGTTGGACCAGTTGAACTCACCGGAGTCGACCACCACCCCGCCGATGCTGGTGCCGTGGCCGCCGATGAACTTCGTGGCGGAGTGCAACACGATGTCCGCTCCCCACTCCAATGGTCGACAGAGAAAGGGCGTCGCGAAGGTGTTGTCCACCAGCAGCGGCAGGTCGTGCGCGTGCGCGATGGCGGCAACCGTCTCGAGGTCGAGCACGTTCCCGCCCGGATTCCCAATCGTCTCACCGTAGAACGCCTTGGTGTTCTCTCGCACGGCCGCTTTCCACGCATCCGGATCGTCGGGCGGAACCCACGTCAGCTCGACCGACATCTTACCCAGGAGGTGTTTGAGCTGATTCACCGTACCGCCGTAGAGCGCCGACGACGACACGACGTGGTCTCCGGGCGCAAGGATCGTGAACAGGGCGGCCGCCTGCGCGGCGATGCCGCTGGCGAACGCAACGGCGCCACAGCCACCCTCCAGACTCGCCACGCGCTCCTCGAACGCCGCCACGGTCGGATTCATGATCCGCGAGTACGTGTTGCCGAAGTCCTGCAAGTTGAAATAGGCTGCCGCCGATTCCGGGTCCTCAAACACGTAGCTGGTCGTCTGGTAGATCGGGACGGCACGGGCACCGGTATTGGGGTCAGGACGTTGACCCGCGTGAACTTGTCGGGTCTCGAACCCGAAACGGCGAGACTCTTCCATGAATGCGGTCTCCTGCTCTGGTGTCCTGCACCCCTACCGTTCGAGGAACGCCCGAATCAAGGGAGTTTGGCGTGCCTCCTCCAGCAGGAAACAGTCGTGTCCATAGGGGGCATCGATGACGTGGAACTCGACGTCCTTCCCGGCGGTACGAAGCGCGGTCGCCAGCTCTTCAGAGCCCTCGGGAGGATAAAGCCAATCGGAACTGAACGCGATGAGCAGCGTTCGCGCCGACATGTCGTTGACGGCACGCGCGAGCTGCCCGGACCCATGCTGCCGAGCCAGGTCGAAGTAGGAGAGCGCTCGGGACGTGTACAGGTACGTATTGGCGTCGAAGCGTCTCACAAACGCGTCGGCCTGGTGTCGCAGGTAACTCTCGACCTCGAACTCGGGGGTCGTGAGGTCATAACGGATGTCATCAGTGGCCTGAAGTCGCCGGCCAAACTTGTTCCTGACCGATGTCGCCGACAGGTAGGTGATGTGCCCCACCATCCGAGCCACCCCCATCCCCGCCGTTGGCGCACGCCCCGTGCCATGGTAGTCGCCTCCCTGCCAGTCCGGGTCCGCGGTGATCGCATTACGCGCGATGGCGTTCCACGCCACCCCCTGGGGCTGCAGCGCATGAGTGCTCGCGATCGAGATGATGGCGTCGACCTGGTCGGCGTGCTGCACAGCCCACTGGAGCGCCTGCATCCCGCCCAGCGATCCGCCAGCGACGGCGAACAGCCGCGTGATGCCGAGCTCGTCCAGCAGCGCCCGCTGCGCCCGCACCATGTCCGCCACGGTGATGACCGGGAAGTCAGACCCGTACGGGCGACCGGTGGAGGGATTGAGGGACGAGGGTCCGGTGGTTCCCGCGCAACCTCCTAGCAAGTTCGAACTGACGACGAAGAACTGGTCGGTATCGAACGCCTTCCCCGGGCCGACCATTCCATCCCACCACCCGAGGCCTCGCCCGCGCTCAGCGTCCCGCTCTTCCGCGCGAAAGCCGTCTCGCGTGCTGGCCTCGCTCGGCGTTGCGGTGTATCCCGCCGCGTGCGCGTCGCCGCTCAAGGCGTGGCACACCAGGATGACATTGTCGCGCGTCGGCGACAGCCTGCCGTAGGTCTCGTAGGCCACACGCACCTGCGCAAGCACGCGGCCACAGTCGAGCGCCAGGGGCCCCGGCAACTCGAGGAACTGCGTCTCGACAATGCCCACGGAGTCCGCGGCGGTGTCGGGAGTCGGCGCTGTCATCGGCCGATCATATCGCCGCAACGGTCGTTCATCCCGATGTATGCTGTCTGGTCTCGGACGCCATGTTCGAACATAGACACTACCAACCGTTATCTTACGAGGAGAGAGCCATGGGCGAGTCCACGGTCAACAATGGAGTCAACGTCGAGGCACTGCTGGCCGCGCGGGCGGCGCTGACCGACGCGCCCGAGGCCGCCAAATTCAAGTGGAGAGCTTCCTGCACGTGGCGGAACGGCACGCACAGCACGTCGTCCGTCCAGGGCTTCAGCGGCCTGGGTGCAGAGCAGAACCACAAGACCGAATTCTCCTTCGACGCTGACCACCCCGAGGTGTTCGCCTCGGAGGACCGTGGGGCGACGCCCGTCGAGTACGTGCTCGTTGGGTTGGCCAGCTGCTTGACCGCCGGCGTCGCGGCCGTGGCGCAGAACCGGGGCATCCAACTCAAGTCGGTCGAGGCCAAGCTTGAAGGGGACATGGACATCCAGGGCATTCTCGGCATCGACAGCGACGTGCGCAACGGCTACAGCGGCATCAAGGTCAGCTTCGATATCGACGCCGACGCGACGCCCGAGGAAATCGAGGCGATCGTGGCGCAGTCACAGAAGCGCTCCGCGGTGTATGACGTTGTGACCAACCCCACGAACGTGGCGGTCGAGGTCAACAGCACCAACAGCGCGAGATAGCCGGGCGGGAGGCGCGTCATCGAACAAGTCACCACCGTCGTCATCGGGGCCGGCCACGCCGGGCTCGCGGTCAGTCGGTGCCTCACCGAACGGGCGATCGACCACGTCGTCCTGGAACGAGGTGAGGTTGCGAACTCCTGGCGCCGTGAGCGCTGGAACTCGCTGCGGCTCCTGACGCCAAACTGGCAGACCCGACTACCAGGGCATCGGTACGAGGGCACCGATCCGGACGGCTTCATGACGGCGGCCGATGTGGTCGAGTTCATCGCCGGGTTCGCTGCCGCCGCCGAGGCACCGGTGCGGACCCACACCACGGTCACCGCCGTCCGACAGACCGATGGCGGCTATCACGTCGCCACCGACCAGGGCGACCTGGGCTGCCGGAGCGTCGTCCTGGCAAGCGGCGCATGCAACCTGCCCAATGTGCCGCCCCTTCGTCAGGAGGTGCCGACGTCCATCGCCTGCCTCACGACGATGGAATACCGAGAACCCAGCCAGCTCGCGGCCGGCGGCGTACTGGTCGTCGGGGCCTCTGCGACCGGTGTTCAACTGGCGGACGAAATTCGGCGCTCCGGTCGGGTCGTCACCCTCTCCGTGGGCGAGCACGTGCGCCTCCCGAGGACCTATCGAGGCCGCGATATCCTCTGGTGGATGGACGCGTCCGGGGTTTGGGACGAGCGCTACGACGAGATTGACGATCTCAACCGCGCCCGTGGGCTGCCGTCGCCGCAATTGGTCGGTACACCCGAACGCACGACGCTGGACCTGAACGTCCTGACTGGGGCCGGCGTGGAGTTGGTGGGTCGCTGGGCCGCTATTCGAGACGGGAAGGCACTCTTCTCGGGTGGCTTGCGCAATCAGTTCGCACTGGCTGATCTCAAGATGAACCGACTCCTCAAGACATTCGACGAGTGGGCTCGCGACAACGGTGGCGATGCCGACACCGGGCCACCGGAGCGTTTCGAGGCGACCCGGGTACCCGCGTCGTCACGACTTGAACTGGACCTGACACGCGGCGAGTACAGCACCATCGTATGGGCAACCGGTTTTCGCCCCGACTACAGTTGGCTTGATGTCCCGGTTCTCGATCGCAAGGGATACTTACGTCACGATGGCGGCGTGGTCGACGCGCCGGGTCTGTATGCTATCGGTCTCCCGGTGCTACGACGTCGCAAGTCCAGCTTTATCCACGGCGCCGAGGACGATGCGCGCGACGTGATCGAACACCTCGCCGGCTACCTTGCCGGCTAGTGCTACTGTCCTAAGGCTCGGAGCGCCGCGATGCGACGCAAGACAGGTGGATGGGAATGATGCAGGAACACCTGCAGCGGGTGTGGCGTGAGGTTCGCCAAACTGTCGGCTGACAGTTTCGTGAGCGCGGTCACCATCGGCTCCACGCTGCCGGTGGTCTTGGCCGCAAATGCATCCGCCTCGAACTCGTGCCTACGCGAGAACAGGTTGACCACCACGGACAGGACGAGTTCGATCGGGGTGAACAGCAGCCCGAAGAAGACCATCCCGGCGTACACGGAGGGTTCGGACACCGCGAAGGCGTCGAACAGGCCGGGTTGCTCCAGGAACAACGACAGCAGCCAGAGGAGCGCGCCCGTTTGCGCCACACCCAACGCGAGGTTCTTTTGCATGTGCCCGCGCTGGTAGTGACCCACCTCGTGTGCCACGACCGCCACGAGTTCCGGGGTGGTGTGTCGCGCGATCAACGTGTCGAACAAGCCAATCCGCTTGCGGCTCCCGAATCCTGTGAAGAACGCGTTGGCCTTGGCCGATCGACGTGAGCCATCGATGACGAAGATATCGGCGAGCGGAAATCGGGTCGACCGCGCATAGTCGACCAGCGCGTCCTTCAGCTCTGTCTTCTCGAGCGGGCTGAAGGTGTTGAAGAGCGGCATGATCCAGGTGGGCGCCAGGAATTGTGCGGCCAGTGAGAAGGCCGTGGTCGCACCCCAGCACCAGATCCACGCGACCGGTCCGGCCCATTCAAAGAGGAACAGCAGCAACCCGAGCAGCGTGCCGCCGAGCACCGTGCCGAGCGCCAGCCCCTTCAGCAGGTCGAACAGGAACGTGCGCGGCGTGGTGCGGTTGAACCCGAACCGCTCCTCGATGACGAACGTGGCGTAGAGGCGGAAGGGCAACCCGAGCACCGTCGAGCCGACGACAAGCGCACCGACAAAGAGCAGCCCGGTCGGCACTGGGCCCAGACCGAAGGCCCGACAGCCCTCGTCGAGCCACCCGAATCCGCCGAGTTGCCAGAACAGAAGCAGCGTGGCGAGGCTCACGGCCCCCTGGAGCAGCCCAAACCAGCTTTGCGTTCGCGTGTAGACCTGCGAGCGTGCGTAGGCATCGTCGTCATACACAGACCGGAAGTCGTCGGGAACGGTGGGGCTCATCGCCCGCACGTTGAGCACGCTCGTTACGACTGACAAGACGAAGTCCCCGACCAGGGCGACAAGCACGATCCAGGCGTAGATGTTCATTCGCAGGCCCCACACAACACCGCGCGATTATACTGAGAGACTTCGCCTCCTGGCGACGACGAGGACTGTCATGACCACGATGTCGACTGAATCACTGTCCATGACCATCGACGGCGCCGCCGCGACCGCTGTCGCCCGCTTTGATGTCATCAATCCGGCCACCGGCGAGCCGTTCGACGCGGCGCCCGAATGTTCCCGGGAACAGCTCGACGCCGCGATGGCGTCGGCCGCGGCGGCCTTCGTGGACTGGCGCCGCGACGAGCCGGCCCGTCGGCGGGCGTTGGTGACTTGTGCCGACGCCATCACCAGACATGCGGACGAACTGGCCCAGATTCTGACGCGTGAGCAGGGCAAGCCACTCGCGAAGGCGGCCGGCGAGCTGGCGGGCGCCGCGAAGTGGTTCACGTACACCGCGAAGCTGGAGATGCCGGTGGAGGTGGCGCTCGACAATGCTCGCGTGAGGGTCGAGGTGCGCCGGCGTCCCCATGGCGTGGTGGCGGCGATTACCCCGTGGAATTACCCGGTGTCGCTCGCGGTCTGGAAGATCGCGCCGGCGCTGCTGGCGGGAAACACGATGGTGCTGAAGCCCTCGCCGTTCACGCCGTTAGCCACGTTGAGGATGGGTGAGATTCTGCGAGACGTGCTGCCCTCCGGCGTGCTCAACGTCGTGAGCGGTGGCGACGAGCTGGGGGCCTGGATGACGGCGCACCCGACCGTCCGAAAGATTTCGTTCACGGGATCGGTCGCTACCGGCAAGCTCGTGGCGGCGGCGGCGGCGCCGGACTTGAAACGGGTGACCCTGGAGCTTGGCGGCAACGACCCGGCGATTGTGCTGCCGGACGTGGACGTGAGCCTGGTGGCGAAGCGAATTTTTTGGGGCGCGTTCGAAAACTGCGGTCAGGTGTGCAGCGCCATCAAGCGGGTCTATGTGCCGGAATCCCTGTATGGGCCGATGCTGACCGAGCTGGGCGAACTGGCGCGGGGCGTCCAGGTCGGCGACGGGCTCGATGCCGACAGCCAGATGGGCCCGTTGAACAATCGGCCGCAGTTCGAACGAGTACAGGAGCTGGTGGAGGACGCCAAACGGGCGGGCGGCAAGGTGGTGGCCGGCGGTCAGCGCCTGGGCGACCGCGGGTACTTCTTCGCCCCCACCATCATTGGCGAGTTGCAGGATGGTGTGCGGCTCGTCGATGAGGAGCAGTTCGGTCCGGTGCTGCCGGTGGTGCCCTATGCCGACCTCGACGACGCGGTCGAGCGCGCCAATGCGACCCATTTTGGGTTGAGCGGGTCAGTGTGGTCGAGTGACGTCGCGAAGGCGGAAGAGGTGGCCGGCCGTCTCGAATGCGGCACGGCCTGGGTCAACCAGCACCTCAACGTGCTCCCGCACGCACCGTTCGGTGGGGCCAAGTGGTCTGGCATCGGGGTCGAGAACGGCCCCTGGGGCCTCCTCGGTTTTACCGAGATCCAAACGATCAACGTGGCCAAGGGCTAGCAGCCCGTGGTGAAAGTCCTGCGTCGCACCGAGAGCGGCGATGCGGCCGCCGAACAAGGCGAGAAGAGGGAGAAT
>CALBET010000974.1 GCA_937888665.1 uncultured Acidobacteriota bacterium | reverse complement strand
GATGTCCTGGTCTGCTGGCGACTGGATCGGCTTGGGCGGAACCTCCGGCACTTGATCCTGCTCCTGGACGACCTCCAGGCCATCGGCGTGGGGTTCGTGTCGTTGGCCGAGGGGATCGACGCCACGACGCCCGCCGGACGGCTCCAGCTCCACATCCTCGGAGCGATTGCCGAGTTCGAGCGGGGTCGGATCGTGGAGCGCGTGAAAGCCGGGTTGGCGCGAGCCAGAGCGCAGGGCAAGACGCTGGGCCGACCGCGCAAGTCGACCGGGGTGACGGTGCCTCGCGGGGTGACCGTGCGGGGAGCGGCGGAGGCGTGGGGGGTCTCGAAGTCCACGGCCGCCAACTGGCTCAACAAGGGCCGGATTCCCAGTGTTGGACAAACCCCTTCGCCAGGGGGCTGACTTTCGCCCCCGTTTCATTGACTCCGTGGGGTCTCGTCAGCGACCTGGACAAACAGATGTTATTGACGCAACAACGAGAGGGGTGCTGAAGCGGACCGATCGTGGCCAGCGTCGCGGCTCAGAACCCGGAGCGTGTTCGACCGCTACAAAATCGTCAACGAGGCCGACCTTGAATTGGGGATCCGCGAGTCTCGCCGGGGACGAATCTCTTCAGAGCCGTTGAACGAAGCCCATAACGTCGACTGCCTCAGACGCGGAAAGGCCGCCGTCGCGGGAGACGAACGAACCGCCCGTGTGAGCAGCGAAACGTGAGGGTTGCTGAAACTGGAATTGGCCGTTGATAAGTCGACCCCGAGCACAGGAGAGAAAGCACGCGGCGCGAGCGCGAGTCATGGATACGTAAAGCAACCTCGCGGCTTCCGACACGGCTGCAGCGAATGGGGCTTGATATGCATTGGGCAGGAGGCCCTCTTCCAGGCCTGGAATAAAAACAGTCGTGGCCGAGAGCCCCTTCGCGCCGTGCATTGTCATGACCCGTACCCGGGCCAGTTCTTCGGTGCCATCAACACGACTCACGCCGAGCCGGTCGTGGACAGCCGACAACAATTCGTCTCGTTGCTGCGAGTTGTCAGTCCACAGGTAGTCCCGCAGTTCCGATAGGAGCATCCCGGCGGGCAGCGGATCTGAGAAAGCCACCCACGGTGCCGCTGCGTCTTCGTCAATCGTCGAAGTGAGCACATCACTGATCTGCTGACGGCGGCTCCCTAGGGTGTCGCTCTCCTGCCATGTCAGAAGCTGGCGACACGTCGCTCGCGTACTTTGCACCGCGGTGCTGACCTTCCCCGTTAATAGACCATCTGGGACATCGCCGTAAAAGAGTGCTTGGAGATTGAGGTTGGGTGTCGATCCGACCAGCAGCCTGACCCTATTGCAGGTCGCAGGCCCAACACCCTTTTTGAGTCCGAGCAAGGCGCGATGGGCGACCAGATCTTCAGGTAGGCCGCCCTCCTTTGAGCACACGATTCTGAGAGTGGCGAGCACAAGCCGACCTGTATCTGAGTCGACGAACCCTTCCTCTTTTGGAGGCTCGAAAGGGACGCCGGCCTGCTCAAGCGCGTCGCGGATGGGCTGCCACAGCTTGGGTCTTCCGGTGGACAGCAGGACGAGAATCTCATGCGGTGCGACGCCGGCTCGTATAAGAGCAGCGCACGACTCCGCGATCGCATCCGCCTCTTCATACTGGGTGCCGAACCGCCACCGGAAGCAATCGCCGGGATTGGGCGGGTCTGAGTCCTCATAGAGCGAAGTCGCCCCCTTCGTGATCCGCCCCGGCGCTGCGTTCTGGAGAACAACCCGGGTCGCGGATCGTAGTACGGCCGGTGTGCATCTGAAGCAATGTTGCAGCTCGGTTAACGCCGCCCCTGCGTACCTGGTCGGGAAGTCCTGAATGCCGGCCGGCGACGCGTGTCGAAAGGAGTAGATGCTCTGATCGTCGTCACCAGCAACGAAGGTCATGACCCCGGCCTGGGCGATTCTGTCGACGAACTCTAGATCTGCTGGATTGAGGTCCTGGTATTCGTCGACGATCAGATGACGTATTCCCAGCTGCTCACCCGGGTTGATGATGCCCGCGACGGTCGCGTCCACGCATTTCCTGATAACCTCGCCCGGCAACACGCAACTGTAGACCTGAGTAGTGAGCGGATGAAACGCGTTGAACTTGGTCTGCTCTTCGAGCGATATCGGCGGGGCCGGAGGCGCGTAGGTTACGGCGTCAGGCCGGCCA
>CALBET010000973.1 GCA_937888665.1 uncultured Acidobacteriota bacterium | reverse complement strand
GCTGCTGCAGCTGGCTGACCACCAGGGGTTTGTGGCGGGGTGGATGCCGTAGTTTGGGTGGCGGGGCGAGATTAGCGCGGGTCCGCTCCAGGGTTGACCTGTATCGCTGAGAGCCATGCGTCACGCGTAAAAGCCCGTGGAATCAGCCTGCCTGATGGTCCAGGGCGCATCTCGACCACCACGCGGCTGTTATTGGGGCCGACGCTGACGTGAAGTGGCCGGTCGGCACCATAAAGGTACAGCCGGTCGAAGGGGAGTTCGGTGACGATGAACTTCGCGACCGTAAGGCTATCGGTGCCGGGGATGATGAGGTCGCAGGCTTGTCCGAGTCGCTCGCAGATTAGGGCACCACGGCGATTGCGCTCGCTGCCGGCGTGTTGGTCGAGCCGCGGATAGATGCGGCGCTTGATGTGGCGCGTGAGGGCGGGCCCTGCGAAGCCATAGGTGAGCTGGACTGCACCAAACCGGTCGACCAGCGGGTCCAATATCTCGGTCGCGAGCTTGGCGATGCCGACCCAGGTGGCCGTTTCCCGTGGAACGTTGTCGGGTGAAATTGGTGCGGGAGCCGGGGTCACATTTGCTAGCGAGTGCCACGTCGCGCCACACTGAATGAGGTCGGCGTAGTCGAAGTGGCGGCTACAGCGTGTGTGTAGGTCCGGCGGCTTGGGGTTCGGCATGGTCGAGGGGGACGCTCCAGAGGTGACGGGAACCGACGTGGCAGCCTACGTTGAGGCGTTGTGTTCTGTCGCGGTCTCGGTCGACACGGGGCGGCGGATCGGCAAAAGAATCGGCTCCGCCCGGTACCTCCACGTCTCCGCCATCCCGCCAGCGCTACTGCCCTTCGTCGAGCGCGCCGCGGACCTAGCGGCCGTCGAACGGGACGCATTCGACGTCGTGCGCTTCGCTGAGAACGAGCTCAAACTCTCGCTGCTCGCCTACCCCGGCTTCATGCGTGTTGGCTTTCCGGTCCTCGCCGCCTCTTGGACCGTCGACCTGGCCGTCCAAACCGCCACGCAACGTCGGTACGAAGACCACGCCAACCCACCAGTTCTGCATCGCAAGGAGCTGATGCTCACCGCCGATCACCCGCGACAAGCCGAGTTTTCCGGGCTCACAGCGCAGGCGGAGCGGGCGGGGCTCTTCGCCGACGTGGCCGTCATTGGCCACCGCCTGCAATGGCTGGAGGAACTCCGCGCGCGCAACCTGCGGGTTGAGGATCATGTCCTCGTCGAACGCTCTTTGGATGACGATGACGACCCGGTCGTTCACCGCCATCGCACCGCGCTCTCGCGACGCGCCCTCTCCACCCCAGTGCAGGCGCTCTGGCGGCACGGCTACTTTGACGGTGAGCGGACCTTCTTCGACTACGGCTGCGGCCGGGGAGATGACGTGGCCACCCTACAAGCGTCAGACCTGACGGCAGCTGGCTGGGACCCCTATTACCGGCCCGACAGTCCCCGGCAGACGGCCGCTGTGGTCAACTTGGGCTTCGTGCTGAATGTTATTGAAGATCCAGCCGAACGCGTCGGAGCGCTACAAAAAGCGTTCGCGTTGACGTCGGAAGTGCTCTCCGTCGCGGCGCTGATTGGTGGTCGAACCGCTCGCGAGCGCCATCGACTGCACGGTGATGGCGTGTTGACGACGCGCGGCACGTTCCAGAAGTACTTCACCCACGCCGAACTCGGTCAATACATTGAGCACGCCGTGAATCGAGAGCCCGTGTCTGTGGCACCCGGGGTGTACTTCGTCTTCAACAACGACGCGGCGGAGCAGCGCTTCTTCGCTAATCGGCAGGAATCAACGCGGCACCTGATGGCCCGACGGCCGATGCCCCGCTCGGAGCGTGCAGGGAGTGCCAACCCCAAACCGGCGAGCCCGCGTGTCAGAAAACCCAAGCTGAATCGATGGCAGCGCAACGCCGGTCTGGTTGAGCGCTACTGGAACGCCTGCCTCCGGTATGGGCGCGTGCCGTCCAGTGATGAGTTTGCGTTTCACGACGAACTGCGGGCGCAGCTGGGGCTGCCCAAGACGGTGCTGCGGCAATTGCTCGAGCTGCATGGCGGCGCTGATTTTGCGGAGTCTCAGCGGCGTCGACGCGAGGATGTGCTGGTGTATCTGGCGCTCGGGATGTTCGAGCGGCGGCGGAGCTTTGGGTTGCATCCGGAGCGTGTGCAGCGGGATGTGAAGGAGCATTGGGGGGCGCTGAAGCGCGCGGAGGACGACGCTCGGCAGCTGCTGTTTGCCATGGGCCAGCCTGAGCTGGTGGTGGCGGCTTGTGACCAGGCCGGCGCGGAGGGACTTGGTGCGGCCAAGGGTGGTCGGTTGGCTGTGGCGAGTGACCGGGTGGATCAGCTACCGGCGGTGGTCCGAGCGTTGGTGGGGACCGCCTGCAGGCTGTATGGCGACGTGGACGCCTGCGACGGGGTGAAGGTGGATGCGCGGCGGCGGATAGTGACTTTTCGGGTGTTTGCAACAAGAATAGATGGTGGTGAGAGCGAGCTATCGGAGTGGGCTGTGGTGGAGTTGGGGCGGGGGCGGGTTCGGTTTTATTCCGCCAGCACCTCCTCCTAGCCGACTTCTCACAGGGGAAAAACTACTCATGTAGTGTTGCGTTTTGATTTCTCGCCGAATGGAGTAGAGTCGCGCCACTGAAACGCCAACACAAGCTACTCTCAGTTCAGGTCAGCCACCTCGATGACAGTTCCCCCCGAAAACGTGCCATCCACGCTGGATGTTCTGATTCTAGCGGAGCTGAATGCTGCGGCTAGGCCGCTCGGCGCCCGGGCTCTCATGGCAGCGCTCCAAAAGAGCGCCGCGCAAAATCAGTTTCGGGAGCCTCTCCCGTCAAGCGCACAGCTCAGCGTTCGGTTGCTCAAGAGTGGTTGGCTGCGTGACCGGACAGCGCGGTCAGCGGGTTATCGATGGCGGTGCCTAGGAACGGAGTCAGAATCAACAGCCAAGAGAACACCACCAAGTGAGAAACTCAAGCCAGAGACATCATCTATCCCACTTAGAGGAGCTCCTTTAGCGGCGGCGATTTTTGAACAACTCGTCCTCCAGCCGGGGTCATCGGCAAAGACCATCGCTACCGAGCTCAAGGTCGAGCGGAAGGTTGTTAATGCACTCTTGTACGGCCAGCTGGCATCTCACATTGAGAAGCGGAATGGCAAAGAATGGTTCCTGAAACGACTGGAGCCAGCACCAACGACAATGCGCCCCACCGAAGTGAGCGATCGACTGCGCCCGGGGCCGGTCGGTGTCCTTCGAGACGGTGCGCGGCAGATATTGCGTGTAATCGGCGAGTTTCCGAGGTCCAAAGCGTCCCTCATTCGAGAATCTGGAATCAAGCCATCGCAGTGGAGCGCCGCGGTTCGAAGCCTCATAGCAGAAGAGCACGTTGTGAAAAGCGGTCCTCGAAGCGCCAGGGAGTACGAACTCGCGAGCGCAGAATTCTTCGCAATGCGTGCGGCGCTTGACGACACGGCGCGGCGGAAAAGCAACCTCGTTGAAAGGTCGAAAATTGTTGCAGCCTACTGGGGGTACACGATTCAACTGATGATCCGCACAGGCAATGCCGAGCGTATCGGTCACGGGGGCGCGTCGAAGTACATCCGCATATATTCCAAGGGCCCAACATCACAGACGAATAGGATGGTCGCGGCAGTTGCAACTCTTGCGGAGTTCCCGAAAGATGACGTTTCATTTGACGACATAAAGTATGAAGGTCAGGACGACCATAGGCGAGCTGCCGGACTCCTCTTGACGGCTATAGACGAGCAACCTCGCGGCCGCGCTGAGCTGGTCCGGAAGACCGGGTTGAATCTAGAATCGTGGGGCACCTCGATTGAAACGTTGCTGAGTGAGAAGAGAATCGTCCGAATAGGGAAGCGCGGGGGCGCAATGTATGTTTCTGCGACCGCGAGCCCGGCACAGTTTACGCCGCTCTCCTTGGTCGCCAGCGCAGCGTCGACCAATCACAACAACGCGAACCCGACTCCCCGCGGTTCGAAACCGCAACCGACCGACGGGACTTCTCTCTCTCGAGCCAGCCAGCGATTGCTCGAGTGCATGAACAGCGTCCCACAGGGCCGTTCCGCACTCTTGAGATTATCCGGAGTGGACTCAGAATTGTGGCCACCATCCGTCCAGCTGCTCATCAGTCAGGGAGAAATTATTCAGACGGGTGCTCGTCGTAGCGCGATGTACGCCCTGACCGAGGCCAGCTCGCCAACCCCAAACAACAATATGTCTAATAAAAACAAAAATCACATCTCAACACCAAAAACCTCTCACCAACAAACCCCTTTAACCCTACATGCTGTTAAATCGCTCCCCAAAATCCTCTCCGACACCTGGTTGAATTTCAGCGAGCTATCAAGGGAAGAACAGCGAGCGTGCTTCGCCGTCTTCTACGCCATGGCCGACATCGATGGAGAGGTGCATCCGGCAGAGGTCGCCACAATTCAATCGACTCTCGCCCGAGAGTCCGTTCACGAGAGCCTCCAACAAGAAATCGATTCGTTTGAGCAGCTCACCCCGCACTTCGAAAACAACCTCAATCAACTCGCAGAGTCATCGTATCCACTAAGATGCGCAGTGTTGGCTCAGCTGATGGAAATCGCCGACTCAGATGGTGTACTTGCGCCGGAAGAGCTAACTGGCATTGTTTTCGCTCGAAGGCGACTCGATGTACGGCCATTTCATGCGGCGGCCATTAGGGAGACCCTTGTCGAGTTCCGTCGCCACCGGCGTACTCAACAGCTCTTGTCAGTTGAAGATCTAGCCATTGAAGCGGCTGTAGTAAAGGCTGCGGGCCGTGGAGTCCCTCGGTGCGCTTTTTATTTCCAGGTGGGGCCCAGCACGGATGGTAAAATGAGCCGCTCAGAACACGTACCTGAGTCCGACTCAGAGACCCAAAAAATGGTTGCTCGGGTGATGCAGCGGAGACAACTCAATCAACGCCGTACATTGCTAAAACGCCTTGACGACCGAGGGTTCGATGACCCAACAATCTGAGCCAAGTCGTAACCACGATGCCCGACCGCTGCATCTGAAAGGACACTATCGTAGCGGCCGCGACAACCTCGGCAAGGACTTCTTTGCTCCGTGTATCTCGGCGTGCACGTCGTATAAGAGAGGCTCAGGATTTTTCACTAGTCGGGCACTCGCCACATGGGCAGCGGCGCTGCCCAGGCTGGCACGAAGCGAAGACATCTCGATCCAGTTGTTGATCGCGCCGCGATTGAGCGAAGAGGATAAGGGGGCGCTGCGAAGCGCTACGGATCCCACTGAACGCCTCGCCTTGCAACAACGCTGCGCTGATGACGTCGTTTCCGATGCCCTTCGATATCTTACAGACCCCGCCCAAGACGAACTGAGACTTGAGCTCTTTCGTTGGCTGGTGGCCAACGGTCGGTTGATCATTCGGTTCGCCTATCCGACCCATGTTGATGACCCCGGGATGTTTCACGAGAAACTAGGAGTGTTCGCCTTCGCCGGGGGAGAGAAAGTCGCATTTACAGGCTCCGCCAACGAAACCGCGTCTGGGCACAGCTCAAATTATGAGTCCGTTGACGTCTACCGCAGCTGGGAGGCTGGAGACGGGGACCGCGTACGTACCAAAGAGCAGCAGTTTGATGAAGCGTGGGTAGGGGGAGAGGAGATCGGTCTGAAGGTACTCGGCCTTACTTCAGCGCTGATCGACCGTATTCGCACGACAGCTCCCGACAGCTTCCCTCGGCGAAAGCTGATGGCCGAGCAGGTGCTAAACAAATGGCGGCATCAAGACGAGGCAATCAAAAAATTTCTTGGTGTCCGTGCAGGGGTCTTGGAGATGGCCACTGGCACTGGCAAGACACGAACCGCCCTGCGAATGCTCGAAACACTGTTGGCAGCCGGTGAAGTGAATGGAGCCATTGTCTGTACAGTCGGCAATGACCTGTTGGAACAGTGGGTTGGCGAAGTTTATGGATTGATGCCTGCTCGCCGGCTTACCGTGTACAAACATTTTCATAAACACCACGATATCGGTCGGTTCACCTCACACCCGGCCGGTTCCGTGATCGTCGTCTCACGGGGGGCGCTGCCTAGTCTGCTGCAGCGGTTGCCGGCGTTGGCGAAGAAGAAACTCATGATCATCCACGATGAGGTTCACGGTCTTGGAAGCCCTTCGTGCGTCAGAAATCTTGAGGGCCAGCACCAAGAGTTCGTCTACCGGTTGGGACTAAGTGCAACGCCTGAGCGGGAGTTCGACGAGGTCGGTACTCAGTTCATTCATGATGAGCTGGGCGATACGTTCTTCAAGTTCGGTCTAGCTGAGGCGATCGAGCGAGGCATTTTGTGCGAGTTCAGCTATGTACCCCTCGACTACAGCTTAACCGAAGGCGACAAGCAACGGATCACCGCCTGCTATGCGCAGCGGGCAGCGAGAAAGGCGGAAGGCAGGCCGATGCCAGACACCGAGCTTTGGCGAAATCTGGCCGCGGTCTACAAGACTGCTGAAGAGAAACCCTCCATATTTGCTCAGTATCTCAATTCGCACCCAGACGTCGTATCGCACGTGATGATGTTTGTTCATTCCAAGGACTTCGGAGACCAGATAACAGATCTCGTACACCGCCAGACATCCCGGTTCTCAACGTACTATGATGGCGACCACAAGGACCGGTTGGTGGAGTTCTCCCGGGGCGAACTGGACTGTCTCATCACCTGTCACCGCCTTTCGCAAGGCATCGACATTCGGCACGTGGAGCGCATCGTTCTCTTTGCGGCGGATCGAGCCAAACTTGAGACGATTCAACGGATTGGTCGTTGCTTAAGAGTAGATCCTACAAACCCGCGTAAGCGGGCCACAGTGATCGACTTCATCAGGCAATCTGAAGCAGTAGATGGCACCAGTGCCGATGAACATCGACGGAATTGGCTCGTCGATCTAGCTAAAACCCGACGGCAGGAGTAGCGCGATGGCGGCAAGAAACCTCACCCCAAACCTTGACCCACTTCTCGTCGAAGCGATTCGTGAAGCAGTTGCTGAGTCTGGCGAGTCCGAGAAAGTTGCCGTGCCAGTGCTCGCTTGGCTGAATGAGCTGAGCCGTGGCGGAACCGAGCTGTCAAACAAGGCTGAACGCAAACGCCACTTCGATCTAATCAAGAGGAAGTTGAGCCGCAGATATGACGGAGACGACGCATGAAGCTCGAATTTCGTGGTTGGAAGAGTCGGGGCCTACGGTCCCCGGACATGGAGATCGACCTGTGTCCCGACGGGAGGACAGCACCCCGTGTCACCTTGATCCAGATGCCCAACGGCACGGGAAAGACGACAACAAAGACATGCATGCAAGCCGCACTCACAGGCGAAGCAATGCAGTGGAGCGAAGAGCAGGTCGCCGCACTAGCGTCTTCCACTGGAGGGCTACAGTCCGGCGAGTTCGAATTGCGACTCGGGTTTGACGACCGCCCGCTAACCTTCACGATGAACTTCGATTTCCTGACGAACACCGTATCTTACGGCACGACATTCAACCGTGGACGCAACGACAAGTATGCGCCGCCGCCAGCGCTTCGCAGATTCCTCAACCCACACTTCACACGGCTCCTCGTGTTCGATGGAGAGCTTCCTGGAGCCTTGCTTGATTCGACCAAGACCGATGCCCAAGAAGCAATGGATGCGTTCTTCCAGTTGTACCTGCTGGATGATCTCTCTGCCGCCGTTGGTGACATGTGGCATGAAGCAACAAAGAACGTGACCGCAAAGCAGCAGAAGGGTGAAGCTCGAAGGCGAAACGAAGTGGTTCAAATCAGCAACAAGCTAGAGGGGCTGCAGAGAGTCGAGCAGAAGATCCACAAACGGCTCGTCGTGCTCGACGCAAGTCTAGCGAGCATTCGTGAGGAAATCGGGGCACGACTGGATCTCACGGAGCAACTTCGAGGTGATAAGGAGGAGTTGGTTGGTGAACTTGGCCAGGCGGATCTGAGACTCGAACGCGCACAACAAAGCCTCTTGGCCGGAATTCGGGAGCCGGCACTCCTGAATTCGACATTCCTCTTGGAACTTGTGGAGCTGAGAGACAATCTTGAGCGACTAAAACTGCCCGAAACAACATCCCGCCAGTTCTTCGAGGAGCTTGCGGAAGAAGACGTTTGCATCTGCGATAGGGAGATGACTCCGGCCGCACGCTCGGCAGTTGAAGCTCGGGCAGAAACCTTCCTAGCCCATGACGTTGTCGGAAAGCTCAATGTACTGAAGCACGCGGTCAAGGTGATTGTCGAAAGAGAAGTCGATTCAACTCTTGAAGGTCGCGCTCAAGAAGTCCGCGAGACGATTCACGCTCGAGATGGGTTGAAGTCGGCCCAGGAGGCTCTCATCGCCACCTTGGCGGCCCAAGGCGATGTACGCCTGGGAGAGCTCCAGGCCGAGCAAATCAAGCAAAAGAAGGAACAGATGGGTTTGGCGGTCACACGTGATGAACTTGTTCGGAAGCCCACAACCGAAGAACGAGAGAGGGCCAGAAAGGGCCAACTTGGCGACCACGACTGCATCGCGCTCTGTGAACTGTCCCTGAAACGAGCCAAGCACAATCTGGCTGAAATTTCGGACACGCTGAGACTCAAGCATCAAACTGAAACGCTACAGGCAATTTTGGCCAGAGCAAAGGAACTGGCGCGAGAGCGACTCACCGAACACGTCATCGAGGAGATGAACACGAATCTGGACGTATTGTTGGCGGGGCATAACATCCGAGTCGCAGGCGTAGGCAGTTCTCTGCTGCTCGATCAACAGGCTGGGGCTAGCCTCGGACAGACTCTCGCGCTCGGGTATTCGTTCCTGACAACGCTCTTCGGTCGTGGTCAGCATGAATTCCCATTTATTGTGGACGCACCAGTGACGGCGCTCGACACACGCGTGAGTCGCGAAGTCGGACGCCTAATACCAAAGGTATGTCATCAGTTTGTGGCCTTCATTCTTGATCGAGAACGCCCGGGTTTCGTCGATTCCCTGGCACATAGTTCCAACAACGATATTCAGTATCTTACAGCGTTTGAGGATTCCCCACGCAACAAAGAACTGATCGACTTGCTGCCGGAAGCTGGCGTAGTTCGAACGCGGAACGGCATTGTCGTCGCGGGGCTGGACTACTTCAATAAGGTGGACTTCCACGAGGACAACTCGTCCAACTCAATCTGAGGAACCACGATGGCTCATTTCAAGATCCGAAGAGAAGCAGAGGAAGTTTTCTTTAAGCACGTCGTTCGTACTGACGGACGGCCGACTGCACCGCTGTCCACAAAGTTCGATTTGTTCTATCTCTGCCTCATGATGGGCCTCCAGACGCGACGGACGAGTTCTCCAGGCAATGCGCCGGGTTTCATCGACTATTTCGTGGCTGATTACAAGGCACAGGAGATGACGGTCGTCGGACTGCTGCTGTGCGCAGAGCTTGAGCGTGATGGTGTTTCGATGGACGACCGCCCGGAGGTCAAAGCTACGCTCGCGCGATTCGTGGGTAGCGCGGGGCTGACCGACGACGGCGTGACTCGGCTAAACGAGTACGCTAGCGGTGGGTATGATGCGCTTGTTGAGCAGTACGGCGGGGTGCCCTACAGCTGGGACGAGTTTCTACCGTGGTACGTCACGGAAATTGGAATGACGACTTAGGTTTACAAAATGCGCAGACAGCGACGGAGATCTCATGGATGCTTGCTCCAGGTCTGACTTGCTGACTACTCTGGAGAATCTCTCCAGAGGAAGCAGAGATGGAAAGAAGACCCTCCACAAACCATTGCTTCTTTTGATGATACTCGCGAGGCAACAGCAAGGAGGCAGCCGACTAGCTACATTTGAAGAGTTGCGGGAGCCATTTCAGGCCCTCCTAGAAGAGTTTGGCGGCCCTAAGCAAGACAGCGATGCTGTTCGGTACCCGTTGTGGGCGCTGCGCAATGAAGGGATTTGGGAAGTTCCGGGGGGAGCAGAACTGCCACGGCGTAGCGGGAACAAGGAGCCCAAAGTAGCCGCGATGCTGACGGCAAATACGACTTGCGGCTTTTTGTTTGAAGTGATGGCGGAACTTAAGGCAGATCGTGAATTGGCTGCAAGATCGGCAAGCATCCTACTTGATCACCACTTCCCTGGGTCTCTCCGCGCCGCCGTTTCTGATAGGGTCGGAGTCAAAACCGATAATGCGAGTACGCCAATTGTGATACTTGGAGCGTCATGACAGATTCTAACGATGACAAAGCCGTCGAAGCCGTCGAAGCCGTCGAAGCCGTCGAAGCCAGTCAGCTTACGACACTACTAAAATGGTCAAGAGATAGAACAATTAGTTGGGCTAAAGCGGTCTTTAGAGCGTGGGGACCGGAATTCATGTTCGTCGGCGCCGTCCAGGTATTGACGATTCCCAAGCGCCCTTCGGCGGTCTTTTACAATATTCTAGCTGTCGTCATTGTGGGCGGTCTGGGGATGTGGTTGTCCGTTTATCTGCACAACAAGAATCTGATTGAGGATCGAGATCTGTCGCTCTCAATTCTCACGTATTGTATTGCTGTTGTTGGGATGAGCATCCTCGATGTATTTTGGCGGCAAGACTCAATTCGGCCAATCCAAATTTTCGCGGTCGTGTTAGGATGTCTCGCAATTACACATCCCGCCATGACTGCTCTAGGCATATTCTTGCCGACAGGAAGCGTTGTAGCATCCGCGCAGGCGGCTCCAGCGGTTACCGGACCCTACGCCGACGGCGCGTTTTTGGTGGTAGTGCTCCAGGTACTGCTACCGGCGTTCTGTTGGCTCTTCGTCAATATTGATGACAAGAAATTCGAGAATGGTCCAAATGTGAGCATTGGCGGCAACCCGCTTCAGGAACTTTGAATGAACCCAGCAACGGAATTCCCAGTATTTCGATTTCCAGCAATTCGGGTACAGCAGCCGATCGGAACATTTTGGGCTGCATCGATTCCGGCTGATATCTTGTTGGAAACAACTGTGCCGGATCCTCTTCGAGTCGTGATTGACCCCGAATTCGGGGACCGATCCAAAAGGCCGGATTTCTGCACAACTTCACAGCACAAAATGCCCGC
>CALBET010000972.1 GCA_937888665.1 uncultured Acidobacteriota bacterium | reverse complement strand
GTGCCAGCCCGGCGAGGCTCGCGTGCGCTCGCCGCGGTCCTGGGACACGCCCGACCACCAGCGCCACCCCGATGGCGCCCCAGAGTACGGCGACCATCCCGAACGGATTCGCGTCCATCAACGTGCCGGACGCGCGTCCAACCGCCGCCCAGAACCGAGTATTGAGGAACGCCGGGTCGACCGTCGCCTGATACACGGCCACCAGCGCGGCGCCACCCCAGCCGATGCCGAGCGGGACCAGCACCGCCCGCTCAAACCGCGCCCGGTTGTCCCGATCGAATGTCGCGAACATCCAGTCGAGGAACAGCAGACCGAATCCGTGGATCATCACGATGCCGCACACCCACAGCACCGCGATCCCGGGCGACACGACGCCCAGCCCGTTGTTCACCACGTCGGCGGCAGACACCACCGACGGCGCGAAATCGAACTCGCGCAGCCAGACGACCGGCCACGACGCCGCAACGACGAGGCCCCAGCCAACGAGTGGCGCCCGCCACCGCGCCGGCAGATGCCACCGCGTGGGGTCCGCGGTGGCCGCCATCGCGCCAAGCAGCCCGGCGAACCACGGGGTCAGGTCCCAGTCTCGGAAGCCCCCCAACGCGAGCAGGGCGAGCGCAGGGGCCAGATAGGTCATCACGAGCCATCCGCTGACGACCGTCTCGCGGAGCCGTCGTGCGACGAGATACGACCCCACCAGCGACGCGAGGCTCACCCAGGGCAGCAGCGGCCACTCGATGGCGGTCGTCACCCTCATCGCGCCCGCAGCGATGAGCGAGACGATGATGAACGGCTTGGTGCTGCGCTCAAGCAGCGTCGGTGTCATGGCTGGAGGCGAGCCGATCAGGGAGCGACGCGCCCGAACACCTGGATCTCGGGGTTGACCATCGCGAGGTTGGCGTCATGCACCATCATGACATCGACCAGCGCGCCATTGAACAGCCCGTAGAGCAACAACGCGGCAACCCCCACGCGTTTCCACCACACGCCGCTGGCGGACTCAAGCTGGGTGGCAATCAACGGGCCGCCGTACAGGGCCAGAAGGAGGCCGATTCCAAGGAAGAACCGGTCGAAGTGGTACATGACCACGCTGACGAAGAAGAGGTAATAGGACAGCGCCGGCAGCAGCAGAAAGCTGTGGCGCCGGAGGTGGGCCAGCGGTCGCCACGCCAGGAGGCCGACGCCGACGAGCGAGCGCCTTCAACCGCGTCGATGCCTCATCTCGGGCGCTGGGTAGTCATCCATCCGGTCATGCCGACCCGCCAGCTCGCCACGCGACGCCTCTTACAGGCGCAACCGGAACAGGGTCCAGACCGCCGAGACGAAGTCGCGCCAGTTGATCTTCTTCCCCTCGTCGTAGCGTCGGCCAACGTAGGTGACCGGCACCTCCAGGATATCCACCCGTTGGCGCAGGACCTTGGCGGTCAGCTCAGGCTCGATATTGAAGCGATCCGACCTCAACGTCATCCCCGTGATGACGTCACTCGCGAAGACTTTGTAACAGGTCTCCATGTCCGTGAGCGACGAGCCGTACAGCAGGTTGGTCAGTCGGGTCAGGAGCACGTTGCCGGCCCGCTGCGTGAAGAACATGCGTGGGTTATTCCCGAGGAACCGCGACCCGTAGACCACTCGCGCGGGACCCGTGACGAGTGGCGCCAGCAGCCGCACGTAGTCGCGTGGGTCATACTCCAGATCGCCATCCTGGATGATGACCCAGTCGCCGGTGACCTGGGCCAGACCGGTCCTGACCGCGGCCCCTTTTCCACGGTTCTTCGGGTGCCGACAGAGCGTCACCCACTCAGGCTGATGGCGACCCCATTCCTCCAGCAATTCGACCGTGCCGTCGGTTGACCCGTCGTCGACGACCACCAGCTGCTTGTCCAACTCGACGGCCAGCACGCGTGCCAGCACCTCGACGATGGTGGCCCGCTCGTTGTAGACGGGAACGATGATGGACAGTGTCAACGGTCGGCTGCGCAAGAGATCTGAGAGCGGACAACCCGATGAAGCAGCACAGTAGCATAGCGTGCGCTGTGATAGATGTCCGCTCCTGTGGTCTGACCCACAGGCGTCGACAGCCTGCGGTCAGCATCCTATTGTCGGGGGTTGACGAGGAAAGTAGCCAGCACGGGTCGCGAGGGCGCTTGTATGCACCGGCTGACGCCGCAGTTACCAGACCACCTGCGTCGCGAAGGTGGCGAACGCCGGATCGCGCGTCACGACCGGGAGCTGCTCGATGACGCTCTGCGCCGCGATCATCCGATCGAACGGATCGCGATGGGGCTGCGGCCAGCTGCCGGCACGTTGAGCGTGGGCCACCGTGACCGGGAGCTCCCGGAAGCCAGCCTTCTCGATCCACAGCGGCATGTCTCGGACGAACTCGGCCGCGCTCGGCAGCTTGCCAAGGCGATATTTGGTGGCGATCTCCCACGCCGACGCGCTCGAGACGACGATGGCCGTCCCGGGGTCAGCCATCAGCGCGCGGGCAGTCTCCGACAATCGCTCGTCGTCGTACAACCACCACAGGAGCGCGTGTGTATCGAGGAGATACGTCATCGTTCCCAGGCGGCCAGCTCATCCTCGGGCAGCGGCTCGAAGAACGGGTCGTCCACTTTGCCGTGCAGCAAACCGGGCTGTCGTGGTGCCGGCGCGGCCAGCGGGCCGAGGCGCGCAAAGGGTTTGCCCGACTTGGCGATGATGATCTCCTCGCCAGAGTGCGCCCGTTCGAGTAATCGCGAGAGATGCGTCTTGGCTTCATGGACGTTCACCCTCATCATCCTGATAATATTAGTCATGCAAAAAGACTAAGTCAAGCCATTATTAGCAACTTGGATCTGTAAGCGGTCATCCGAGCCGCAGCAATCCCAGAAGATACAGCGCAGGCCGCCTCCGCTTGATCCCAATTTTCGAGGGGATGGAGCAAGTAGCCAGCACGCGACTCTTTTCGTTGGACGCCGTCCGTGGGAAACTCCGGTGGCGCCTTCAGACGGGGATGCGTTCTGGTCGAACCCGATGAGTTACATGCATGAAGGCAAGCAGGACGTGGCCGTCGCGGCCGGAAACAGTCTGATCGCGCTCGGCGTGGATCGCTGAGTCGAATCCTGATCAGCCTCCAGTATCGGTTATGGAATGCCCGTGCGTCCGAGCCCCGAGGAGAAAGCATGGCCAACGATTCCGAGCAGCGCTCGTCTGATGCGGGTCCACTGACACCGAAGAGCGAGCTCGATCGCCTGCTGTCCATATTCACGGATGTTAGAGCCGGCGAGGGCGGCAGCGCCCTGCTGCTGGCGCTCAACATCCTGCTGATTCTGGCGGCCTACTACCTGCTCCGGAACGTCCGCCAAACATTGATTCTCACCGAAGACGCGCCGTTCGGCTGGACAGGGGCGCAATTCGCCGCCTACGCAGCCGCCGGCCAGGCCCTGTCGCTCTTTTTCGTCGTGCCGCTCTACGGCTGGCTGGCAAGTCGGGTGTCCCGGATACCCCTGATCGCCTCGACGACGGCGTTCTTTGTCGTCAACCTGGCGATCTTCTTCGTCGCCGGCCAGGCTGGCGCCCGTGTGGGCGGAGTCTTCTACGTCTGGCTCGGCGTGTACAACGTCTTCGTGATCGCGCAGTTCTGGTCGTTTGCCAACGACCTCTACACCGAGGAGCAAGGGAAGCGGCTCTTCCCGCTGATCGGCGTGGGTCAATCGGCGGGAGCCCTGGTCGGCGCGCTGATCATCTTTCCGCTCGTCCTCCGGTTCCAGTTCACGCCGTACACCCTGATGCTGCTGGCCGGTGCGGTGTTGTTTGTCGCGCTGGGCCTGACAGTCGTCGTCAACCGACGGGAGGTCGCCCGGGCCAGGCCCGACGCGGCGAACGTCAATGCCGAACCGCTCGGGAAGGAGGGCGGGTTCGAACTCGTGCTCAAGGACCGCTACCTCACGTGGATAGCGGTGCTGATCATCTTGCTCAATGTCGTCAACACGACAGGCGGGTTTCTGCTGAACAGCCTCGTCGAAAGCCGTGCCGCAGAGGCCGTCGATGAGGTGACCCGGCAGCAGATCGTGTCCCTGTTCTTCGGCGGCTTCGACACGGCCGTGTCCCTGCTCGGTTTGGTGATTCAACTCTTCGTGGTGTCGCGTGTATTCAAATACATGGGCATCCGGGGGGCTCTCTTCATTCTTCCCGTCATCGCGCTCGCAAACTACGCCATGATCGCCGTGATTCCGGTCCTGGCGGTTGTCCGGGTCGGCAAGATCCTGGAGAACAGCACCGACTACTCGATCCAGAACACCATTCGCCATGCCCTGTTCCTCCCGACCTCCCGAGAGGCCAAATACAAGGCCAAGGCGGCGATCGACACGTTCTGCACGAGATTGGGAGACGTGTTGCAGGCCCTGCTGGTCTTTGGCGGCACAACCATCGGCCTGACCGTCGCGGGCTTCGCCTGGGTGAACGTGGCGCTCACCGGTGTCTGGTTACTGGTCGCCCGCGAGATCGCCAAAGAGCACCGACGCCGCACCGACGAGACCTCGTAGGGTCAAGCAGCGCAGAACGTTGCTAGCAAGTTTTCCGATGGAAGTGCCTTAGGCATACTGCGTGGCATTGAGTCGGCGGGAGTCGAACTCTCCACTCACTGGGCCGATGCGGACACCTCGATACGTCTGGCCGCGGACGTGTTCACCCACCGCAGCGAGCCGCTCTCGCCCTCCACCTGGACCCAGCCGCTGTTGGCGATGGCGACCACCAAGTGTTCCTCAGTGCCCCCATCTGGCCAGACGAATGAATAGGTCACACCCGCTTGGACGAACGCCGGGGTGGTCAAGCTCTGCAGTTGCTCCTCGGACAGCGTGACCATCCGGCTCTCGTCAGACACGGACACGGTCCAGTCGCCGAACTGCTGAGCCCGCACGATCGGTTCGTTGGTGACCACCACGGTGGGCTCGTTGGTGATCGTGACCGCCGGCTCGTTCTCAATCGTCACCGGCATCGGCCCTGTCTCGAAATTTGGCTGGCCCGGACGGGTGCCGCCAAGCTGACTACCGGCGTACACCGCCACCACACCGACCGCGAGTAGCACTGTCACCAGCATGGCTGTCCTGCGCATAGGTCTCATCTCGCCTTCCTCACCGGACCCCGCCGACTCCTGGGCGGCCGCCCTGACAACAACCACGACCACGACACGTCCGACGCGAGTGCTCCCGACCGGCCGAATCGGCCGACAGGTCGACGCGGAGGAGCACACACGCGCCGAGCGTCCTACGCTAGCAATTCCAGCAACGCGGCCGCGACGGCGTCGGGTCGGTGCGCGGGGAGATCGTGCCCCGCGCCTTCCACGATACGACGGGCGACCAACCGCGGAAATCGTCGTTGATCGCCGGTGGGGTCATCAGAGGGACGACCGAAACCGCTCTCCGCTCCGCGCAACACGATCGCCGGCACCTGAATCGGCGGCCCCACCGCCAGCCCGCGCTCCACATCCAGGAAACGCGCCTCTCCCGGGGCGTTCACGTGACGGTGCCGGTATGAGTGGATGACGAGGTCGACAAAGTCAGGGTTGTCGAACGACGGCGCAGAGCGGTCGTACTGCGCATCGGTGTACTGAAAACCGGGGGACCAGGTGTCCCAGAGATACCGAATGATGTCGTGTCGGTTTGTCTCAAGCCCGACGCGTCCCCGGTCGGTATTGAAATACCACTGGTACCAGAGACGTGCCTCGGCGACGGCTGGAGCCGGGCGTCCCGGGGTCACCGTGTCCTGCACCGAATAGCCCCCGCATGCCACCTGCGCTCGTACCCGCTCCGGATGAAGGATGGCGGTGATACAGGCTGCGCGGTTGCCCCAATCGAACCCTGCCAGCGCCACCTGGTCCAGCCCGAGGGCATCGGCGAAATCGACCACATCCTGTGCGATCGCGGCCTGCTCCGCCATGCGCGGCGCGTCCGGGTCGCGGAACCGCGTGGGTCCGTAGCCACGCAAGTACGGCACAAGCACTCGATGCCCCGCGTCAGCCAAAGGCGCCACTGCCCCATCGAACGATCGGACGTCGTACGGAAAGCCGTGTAGCAAAATGACGGGGAAGCCGCCGCTCGGTCCGTGTTCCTCGTAGCCGATCTCGAGGACGGGGGTCTGGATCATGCGCACCACCGATGGGGCCTGGAGCCGGCGGCCTGCGCCCTCCGCCGCCGGGCGTCCGGCCATCGCCACCGCGCCCACCACCCCCGCCCTCTTCAGGAAGTCTCTCCGGCTCTGGGACATGCCATTCCTCCGCCGCACCATGTATTTCGCTTATCCTGACACAATCAGCCGCGCCGTTCGCCGGTCCGATCCCACGCGCCGCCAAACAGCGGTGCCGACCGCGGAGCGGGCCACTGACTGCCGAGGTTCGCCGTCGAGGGTTCATGGTCAACATCGCTGACGTCACCGAACACGATCTGCCGGAGTTGGCGGACCTGTCTCAGCAGCTCAGTCCCAACGACGCCTCGACCTCCAAGATGACGCGGGTGCGTGCGACCTACATCCTGTTGACGACCGACACCTACCGGGAGGGGGCCCAGCGCTTCAACTCGTCAGCGGGTTACACCTCCCACGGCCACTGCGCATTCAAGAAAACGCTATGACCTTCGACACGCTGCGGTTCGAGATTGACGACGGTGTCGGCCGCATCACCCTGCGCCGGCCGGACAACGCCAACGCCATGAACCCCACGCTGGCTCATGAGCTTCTGGAGGCGGCCATCGCCTGTGATGTCGACCCCGCCGTGAGACTGGAGAGTCAGATGGAACTGGAATCGGCGGCGATCACCGAGGCGGCGATCGGGGCCGATGGACAGGAGGGCATTGCCGCATTCCTGGAAAAGCGCAAGCCGATGTTCCAGGGACGGTAGCCGGGAGCCACGCCTTCGACCGGCAGTACTACGTCGCTCGGCGCGTCCAGAGCGCGAGACCGCGGTCAGTTCGTATAGGTCGTGCGGGCGTAGACCGTCCCCTGCGCCCCCACCAGGTCGACCTTGATGGCATGGGTCCCCGATTCGACATCGGGGGCCTGGGTGAACAGCACATAGTGCCCCACCAGCGCGTCGGCCACCTGTTCGATGGCACGCCGCGCGCGGTTGCGCGTGCGCACGAAGAACCCGCCGGTGTCCGCCGAGACGGTCTCGAGCCCGTGCTCGAATGTGTGATAGTCGACATCGGTCACGTCCAGGCTGAAGACCGCCGCCCGCGCCGCGTGCAGGGCGTCGCGAGCCTCGCCGTAGCGGGGGTTCTGTCTGGAACCGACCATGCCGAGCGTGACCGTCAACTCGCCGAAGCCATAGCCAATGAGGACGACCGACTTGGACCCCGGCAACGGCTCGAGCGCGCGTCCGAGCCGCGCCAGCGCGTCTTCCATGGAGTAGGTCGACCGGCCGACGTCCCGGCTGAGCCCCGCCATCATCGACACTCCACCACCGCCTTCAAGCACGCCCGGCTCGCGAAACAGGATCTCGTCGGCGAGGACGGTCCGAGCCCGGTCCAGGTCGTCGGTGAAATCGAGCCAGATTTTGAGGTGGGAATCGAAGGACACCACCGCGACACGATCGTCCGGAGTCAAGGCATCCAGCAGGCGGCCGCTGTCGTGCAAAATGCGCAGCAAACCGGCCAGCCGATCACGCTCCAGGCTCTTCTGCACCACAAACACCATCAGCCGCCCGCGCGGCCCGGTGTCAACAACGCCACCAAGACTCGTCGACGGCAGTGGGCCAGACACCGGCTCCGCTCCGCCAATCCACTGGGCAGATTCCACAGCTACCGAACGACCGGCGATCTGCACGTCGA
>CALBET010000971.1 GCA_937888665.1 uncultured Acidobacteriota bacterium | reverse complement strand
AAGGCGGCCGAGGACGCGGACGAGATCGTCACCGACAAGAAGGCGAAGAAGTACAAGTGCAAAAAGAAACACTTCGACGCACCTTATGTGAAAGCGTGGGCAAAGGCGGGGGCCCGGGAGAAGGGCAACAAGCCCGACATGTCGGATCCGACCTCTCCCGACAACTGGCGCGAGACCCGCAAAGACGGTGAGAAGGCGAGAAACGCCGACGATCTCACCGAGAAGGAGCTCGCGCGCAGACAGGAGAAGTTGGAGCGACGCCAGGCAGAGAAGGAGCGTCGTCGTCAGCAAGACAAGTGATGCCGCCGCGCGGTCCAAAGCCGAGACCCGCTCTAAAGCCACATAGCCAGCGCGCCGATTGATCAGCTACGGTGAAGAAGCCGCCGTAGGGGGTCGTCGATGGTCATTCGGGCGTTGGTATTTCCGGTCGTGCTGGGGGCCAGCCTCGCCTTGACGCTGCTGGCGATCCGTGCCGGCTACTCCGCGCCCGCTGCCATCGTGGTCGCCACTCTGATGTCCGGCGTGATCTTGCTGCTGCTCGAGCCCGTCATTCCCTATCGCTCGGACTGGCGTCGCCCAGTGATCAAGTCCGGCGTCGACCTGCTGCATGTGCTCAGCACCGGGTTGACCACCCACCTGTTCGGCGCGCTCTGCTTCGGCGCGATGTTCCTGGTCGCCCAAAACTTCAGCACCTGGATTGGCGGCGACCTGTGGCCCACGCGGCTGCCGGTGGTCATTCAGCTCGGCCTGGCGCTGATCATCGGCGATTTCGGCGCCTACTGGGTGCATCGCACCTGCCACAACGGCACGCTGCTCTGGCGACTGCACGCCATGCACCACACATCCGAGCGACTTCAGGTCCTGTCGTCGGCCCGGAATCACCCTGGCAACGCGATCTTCGCCTACGGCTCGCAGGTCATCCCGCTCATCTTGCTGGGTGCAAACGCCGAGGTCCTGGCGGCGCTGTCGGTCTTCACCGCGGTCCATGGCCTGCTGCAGCACGGCAACGTCGACCTGCGGTACGGGGTGTTCTCCTATGTCTTCGCCACCGCCGACCTGCATCGCTGGCACCACTCGGTGAACTTCGAGGAGTCGAACACCAACTTCGGCAGCAACCTCGCCTTATGGGATCACGTGTTCGGCACGTTCCATCACCCGGGCGGCGCTCCCGAGCGGGTCGGTCTGGACGACCTCGCAGTCCGAGAAAACTTCGGCGCTCACCTGGTGTTGCCGGTGACGATGAGGGACTAGTGCTAGTGCGACGGTCCCGAAGTGCATCCCCAGATGCGCTTCGGGACGGTCGCGGGTCGCCTTGCTTGGCGGGCCCACCTCATCGATGAAGTGACCTTCTCTCCTGCCAGGCGTCCCTGAATGGGCGCTCGCAGATACGCATGCTAGTTTAGGCCAGGCTCGCCCACCCGTTGATGGAGGAAGCCCTGTGCTCGGCCTGCTTCAATACCTCTTCGATGTGGGCGCGGTGGTCGCCTGGGTCCAGCGCATATTGGACCAATACTGGCCCACAGCCGCAGACTATGGTGTGCAAGCCGTCGTGATCTGCGAAGCGGTCTTCGGAGGCATGGCGCTGTTGCTGCTGGTAGCCATCGCTACGCCCCTCGAGCGGATCCGACCCATCGAGCGCCACGACAATGACGAAGCCCGAGGCCAGATTCGGATGGAGTGGTTGTTGGTCGCGGCCATGACCGTGATTGAAGTGTTCACGGGAGCCTTGGCCGTGCGATTCACGATGTGGATCGTGGGCATGCTTGGCACGGGTCCCTTGCTGGCGTTCGACCCGCAGAGCGTTCTCGGCGTGATAGCCCTGACCCTCGCATACGCCTTCTACATCGACCTGTTCAAATATTGGCTTCATCGCCTGGAGCACATCGTGCCGGCGCTGTGGGCAATCCACTCGTTCCATCACAGCGCCGAGCGCATCACTGTCATCACCGGCGCCCGCCATCACTGGCTGGAGGGGCTGGCCATCGTGCCGATGGTGGTCGCGTTCGAGATGGTCTTCGAGGTGCCACAGAACACCGTGGTCATGGCGCTGTTGCTCTTGAAGGTTCCAGATGGGCTGCAGCACCTGAACTACAAGATCGCGTGGCACCGGGTTGGCATCCTGTTCAACACCCCTCAGTGGCATCGCATCCACCACTCGGTTGAGGAAAAACACTGGGAAAAGAACTTTTCGTCATCGCTGCCGATCATGGATGTGATCTTCGGCACGGCGTATTACCCAGCGCCCGACGAATATCCGGCGACCGGCCTGGTACCTAGCGACAGCCCGCGGCTGTGGCATGGAATCATCTGGCCCTTCCGGGGACTTGTCGCGCGGCTCCGCGGCCGCTGAAGCTGAGCCAG
>CALBET010000970.1 GCA_937888665.1 uncultured Acidobacteriota bacterium | reverse complement strand
CCGGGCAATGAGCGAATTGCCTTCGTTGCCACGTAACCGTCCATCACAGGCATTTGACAGTCCATGAAGACGATGCTTGGAACCTGTTTCTGAACGGCTCGCACGCCTTCCTCGCCGTTTACCGCCAGCTCAACCCTGAGGCCCAACTTCTTGAAGATCAGCTGGGCCACCCGGCGGTTGACAGGGTTGTCTTCAACCAGCAATACACGTAGATCACTTGGCCACTCGATGACTTCATTCGCGGCCGGGAGGGGCGCCGTGGGAGCATCACAATCGCGACCGTCCGCGCTCGCGATTGCCAAGTCTAGCTTGCCTACCTTGACAGGTTTAATCAGGGTACTCGCCCAATCCCCGCTCGCGCTCGCAGCGTGTTCATTGCCGCGCACGCGCAGCACGATCCAATGAGCTTGGCGCAGATCATCCGTCGGGTCCAATTGTGCGAAGTGCTTCTCGAAGAATTCTTCGTCCACCAGCACCGCTTGCTTGCCACGAACGCCTTTCATCCACTGCTGGATGGCTGCACCCGAAGAGACATCCGCGGGCGCCCAGAAGCTACCGCCACCGCTCTTCACTCTGGCCTCGATGAAGTCCCGGAGTTCCGGGCTGCGAATCAAGCCGCATACGTTGACCTCCGGAACTGATGCGCTGGACGTCGCTGTCTCTTTTCCGCGCTTGAATGCCAGTTCGAAATAGAAGCGGCTGCCCTCACCAAGCTTGCTTTCCATGCGAATCTGCCCGCCCATCATGTCGACCAATTGTCGACAGATGCTGAGGCCCAGCCCCGTCCCGCCAAATCGTCTCGTGATGGTTTCGTCTACCTGTTGGAACGGCTCAAAGAGTCGTCCTTGATCCTTTTTGGAGACTCCCAGTCCCGTATCGATGACCTCAAAAAGCAGACTCACGCCCGACCCCGCGGAGGAGACGAGGCTAGCTCGCGCTGTGACCGCCCCTGTCGCCGTGAACTTCACCGCGTTCCTCATGAGATTCAGGAGGATCTGTCGCATGCGTCCCGGGTCGCCTTCCAGAGACCTTGGAATGCTGGGATCCACATCGATCACGACTTCCAGGCCCTTCGGGTAGGCGTTGATGCCAACCAAGTCCGCAACGTCCTCGACCATCGTCAATGGGTCGAATTCGGCTCGCTCGAGATCCAGCTTGCCTGCCTCCAACTTTGAGAAGTCGAGGATATCGTTGATGATCCGCAAGAGGCTGTTGCCCGAGGCGCGGATGATTCCAAGACACTCCTTCTGACTCTCGTCGAGTTCCGTGTCACCCAGCATGTCGGCCATGGTTGTGATGCCGTTCATCGGCGTGCGGATCTCATGGCTCATATTGGCCAGGAAGTTGCCCTTGGACACGTTCGCCAATTTTGCGGCGTCCAGGTCGCGGAAGGACCGATACAGTCGCTTACAAATAAGGACCACCACGACCATGAGAACCACAGTGACGAGATAGAGCAATTCGCGCTGGCGTTGGCGATTGACTGCCTCGGCCGCCAAGTACTTGGTAACTCGCGCATTGAGCAGGTCAACATCGACAGACCTCTCCTTGGCGAGCAACACCGTCATGATCCCGTCAACGATCTTGGCCTGTTCAAAGAGTTCGCGGGCCCTTCTCACGACTTGCGTGAAACCCTGGTCTTCGATCGAATCTTCCTGACTTGACCGCCCCTCTAGCTCCCGCAGCGTGGCCCCGGCGTCGACGCGCAGGCCAGTGTCCGGCAACGCACAGAAAGCGAAGAGTTGGGAGAGGCACGCGAGCAGTTCCTCGTCTCTGGTCGCCAGAGACTGACTGTCCCGGGACAGCACCCTCAGGTTGTGGCGTAGGAGCGAGTTCTCGGAAGTGAATGCGAAGACCAAATGTTCTAGTTCATTGATCCCCAATATGGTTTCCCGCAAGGGCTCCCGGCAGGCCTCCAATAAGTCGGGATGATACTTTTCCATCTCATCTTGGATCTGCTCGCTCGTTGTCTGAATGTGGTCGACAGCGGCGTTGAGGTCGTCATAGACCAGGGCCCTTCCCGATGCCAATCCGAGAACGAGGAATTTGATCTCCGCCAAGTTCCCTCTGAGGTCGGAGACTCTAGTCTCCATCGCCTGCCGTAGCTCCTCGGGGTCCTCGCTCTTCAGCAAGACCTTTCCGATCACGGCCGCGGCCATGAGCAGCGTCATGGCGACGAGATTCTGACGAAGCCAGTTCATCGCTTTAGCACCTCTGGCAGCTCACCAGTCAGGCTCTTGAGGAACAGAGTAAGGAGGTCAACTTCTTCCGGTGTGAGATGCTCCCCCAGCTGGTGCCTCGCCATGTACTGAATGGCTTCGCCCAACGTCTTTATCGATCCATCGTGCATATAGGGGCTGGTCAATTCCACGTTCCGCAAACTCGGAACCTTGAACCGGAACCGATCCCGTTCTCGACCAGTCACTTCGTAGAGGCCTTTGGGGCTGTTCGGTTGATTCTCGATGCCCGTGGACTCCACCCGGCCGATTATCTGAAACTGGTTCGCGCCGATGTTGCGCCCTTGGTGACAAGCGATGCAACCGACCTCCTTGAACAGCTCGTATCCGCGCAGGACTTCCGGCGAGATGGCGTCATCCTCTCCCCAAAGCCAGCGATCAAAGGGAGCGTCGGGGGTCACCAGAACCGATTCGAACACGGCTAGCGCGTTCAGCAAGTTCTCAAGAGTGAGGCCGTCCGAATAAAGCTCTTCGAACTCATCGACCAGGTCGGACTGACCCGACAGGAAAGCTTCCGCATCGTCCCAGTTGCCCCAACCCATTTCTACCGCGGCCAACAAAGGGCCTTCCGCTTGCGCTTCGAGCGTTGCGGCACGTCCGTCCCAGAACTGTCGAAAGTTCAAGACTGAGTTGAAGACCGTTGGTGAATTGAACGATCCCGACTGCCCCCCCACGCCAATCGATACCGGCATGCCGTCGTCTCCGCCTGTAGAGAGATCATGGCAAGTGGCACAGGAGACGGTTCCGTCTTTCGAGAGGCGCTCGTCGTGAAAAAGCCGCATCCCGAACTCCACGATTTGCGGATCTTGACCGTACGGTTTCTCGATCGGCAAGATGGGTTCCAGGCGTGCGACTCGACGCGCATGACTAGGAGTCAGCAGGGAGGCCGGTACTCTTTCTGACTTTGGAGAACGGAGGACGACCGCAGATCCAAGCACAAGCGTAAGTATTGCGACCGAAAGGGACAGGCGGCTGTTCATACTGGTCGGTATCGTCCGTTGGTATCGGCAACTTGATGCAGCACGGCTCCTCCGTAGCTGAGGGAGCGTTCCATTCAGAGCGACGTACTCGATCTTCGCGCTAGTCTTGTTCGCGTGCGATGTGTCGGCCTGCAGCATTCGGCCGAGAAAGTGCCGCGTATGTACCGAGCAGCGCGGTCTCTAACGCTCGCCGGGGTTGATCGAGTGCCACGTTACTGAGCTTTGGCTCTCACACTCATCGGAGTCGGTGCGCGGTAGAGAATTTGCTCGGACACTCGTCGGAGTGCGTGTGCGGCGGAGCCTTATCCACCGTCTAGCGAGAGCTCTGCAGCGTGACCTAGCCTGCATTATTCATGAACACACACACCAAATTTCGCAAGAGGTCGCCTTGCTTCGCATTCATAACCCATCGACGCGAGGGCAGAAATAGCCCTGATGTGGGTTCAAGTCATACTCGGTTGATCCGCTTATGAAGTGCGAATTGATCTGAAACTAGGCTTGCGTTGAGCAACAAAATGAGTCTGTGCTTCTCACAAAAACCTTTCCGCTGATTGCGCAGTCCATGGCAGGCCGCCT